>CALCOP010000051.1 GCA_937897365.1 uncultured euryarchaeote | reverse complement strand
ACACACACAAACAGTGACCACGGCAATCAGGCTGACTGTGAAGCTGCAGGACTTATGTGGATGGCAGAATCGAGCGAAGAAAGAGGATGTAACTCCGAGGAAATGATTTGGATTCACAACTCAAGAACCTGGAACCTTGACTCAACAACTGGTTTTACCTTTGAAGAAACCAATAATGCTTGGTATGCAAACGGATGTGACCTTGAAGCATTTGACGTTCTTACATTTACTCTCTCAAAGGTTGAAAATGCAGTTCTTCCAACACCAGAGACCGATGATTGGTCTTGGGATGAGGAAGACATGAACATGTTCCCTGTGTGCAAATGGAAGTATTCTGCGAACTTTGCAGACAACACATCTGTGAGGGACGCATGGATGGATGAAGCACCTGAAAGCGGCGATTATGAAATCGTTCTTGTCGATGACGCTGCATACGAAATCTTTGTTTCCTGCTGGGACCCAGAAGGTGGAAAGATGATTGTTGAAATCACAAGTGCGGTTGGAAACAGTTCAAACACGAGTATTGGAGAAGCGATGGGACACATCGCCTTCAAACTCCCTGCTGGAACCAGCGGCAACGTGACTTTTGACGTTACATGGACCGATGGACATCACACTGAAAGTGGCACACTCACTGTTTACGCAACAGGTGAAGGGGATATTGACCTCTCCGAGGTCGATATCGAAGATGCTTCAGGCGTCTTACCTGGGTTTACTGCTGGATTGGGTGTTCTTGCAATGCTCGGTGCTGCAATGCTTGCAGGTCGTCGAAACAACGCTTGAAGCAATTTCAAGTACAATTGGTGGAGAAATCCACAGGGTTTGAGACGAAGTCATATCGTGACGAATCGGAAGAGGACTTTCGAAACAGCACTGAGCATGAGGACGATCATAAACGAACCGAGAGCCCAACGAGCCCAAGGTCTGTCTGGTTTTTCTGCAGGCCAGGGGTCGATTCCTAATGCCTCTGCTTCACGGACAAGTGCTGCAAGTTCTTCCAACTCTTCTTCCACTGACTGTGCCGCCATGCATTATGGCAATGAGAGGTGCTACATGAGATTCACGCTTCACCAACGGTGAACAAACAAAGCCTTGAAACCCAAAGCGTTCAGCGAATTGTATGAGTGAGGTTCCCGACGGCGTCTCTTTGAGTTCATTTGAGCGGCGGCCTCCTCGGCCTACTGCAACGATGACGATGACCCGTGACGGAGATGAAGGCGTCGAAGTCTTACTCGGGCTGCGCTCTGAAACCATGGCTGCATTCCCCGGTTACTGGGCTTTCCCCGGCGGAGGATTATCTCGAGTTGACGGAGCGGCGGTCGAGAGTCTTGAAGGGTTTGAAGGACCTGAAGCAAAAGCAATCGCCTGCATTCTCCGTGAAATGAGTGAAGAATTGGGCCTTGCACCTTCGGAAAACGGACTTGTCAGCATTCCTCTCGACGCACGTCAACAGATTATTGCAGATAAGCACCGATATTTGCCCCTCGCACAAGAAGGCGCTTTTCCATATGAAACGAGTTCATTACGAGTTCTAAGTCATCGAATCACCCCTCCTTTTGGTCCGATTCAATTCGATAACGCGTTCATGCATTATCACGCAGGCCCTCAAGAGAATGTTCCTGAAATAGACCTCGAACCTCAAACTGAATTTACAGAGATTATGTGGGATACACCCAACAACATTCTTGCCCGTTGGGCGAAGCATGAAATTAAAGTCGCTCCGCCCGTTGTCACGCTTCTCATGGAAATTGAGCGGACATTAGAGCGAAAAGAACGCGACATGGTCAGAGCTGCCCAAGACATCAGTGAGCGTTTACCTGGACGGCGTTCGATTCTGTTTGCTCACGGTGTTGAAGTGGTACCTGTCAAAACTGCAACGCTTCCACCTGCCGACCACACCAACTGCTACCTTGTTGGCGACCCTGAAGGTGAGTTTATACTGGTAGATCCTGCATCTCACCTACGTGAAGGAATGGAAGACTTAGCCAATGCCGTAGAGAGGCATAACGGACGACTTATCGCCATGATGTTCACCCATTCACACGCCGATCACATTGGCGACATTGGCTTGCTCAGGGAAGCATTTGATGTCCCTATTTGGGGAAGTGACTACACCTCCCAAACCGTAGCCTGTGACCGAATTCTTATCGACGGCGAGACACTCAAACTTGGCAACCAAAATTGGCAGGTTCTGATTACCCCCGGACATCACCCCGGACACATCTGCTTATCAGGGGATGCTGGACTTATTGCCGGAGATATGGTCGCTGGAATTGGAACTATTTTGATACCACCTCATACCGGAGACATGAACATCTACATGGAACAACTTGAACGTTTGAAAAACCTCAATCCACATCTTCTCTTCCCAAGTCACGGACCTGTGATCGCCTTACCGGACCATAAATTCAATCACTACCTGTCGCATCGAAAAGCCAGACATGATGCCGTTTTTGCTGCCGTAAAAGCAGGCCTACAAACACTCCCTGAAATTACAAAAGTAGCGTATTCAAATACTCCGAATGCACATCCAATACTTTCTGAGGATCAAACGCTTTCGCATCTCATGTCGCATCAACGGGCAGGACTGTTGGTCGAACATTCCTCAAAATGGTACGTCAATAACGCCAAACCTTAGAACACTTTCAATTGGAGGATATTTCATGCCACGAAGAGTTGAGTTTACCAAAGCCGGCGCTCCAAACACAATTCGGGTTGCAGAAATGGCAATGCCTGAACCGGGCGAAGGTGAAGTTCGCGTCAAAGTTGCTTTCGCAGGAATCAATTTCGCAGACCTCCTAATGCGACTTGGCTTCTATCAACCTCGCCCTCCTTATCCATTTACACCTGGCTACGAAGTAAGCGGTACCATCGATGCGGTCGGAGATAAGCATACAGGATTTACGAAAGGACAGCGAGTGGTTGCGGCGATGCCAACGGGTGGACAATCAAGCCATGTCGTGGTCAACAAAAATCGCGTGTTACATTTACCGGATGAAATCGAACTGGACGCTGCTGCGGCCATGCCGGTGACTTACCTCACTGCTCATCACATGCTTCACCACCTCGGTCACATGAAATCGGATGATTCCGTACTTATTCACGGTGGGGCGGGTGGCGTTGGAACTGCTGCACTCCAATTATGTCAATGGGCAGGCGTAAGCAATGTTTGGGCAACTGCATCAGGCTCGAAAGCAAAAATCATCCAATCTTACGGTGGTCGAGCTATCGACCGACACAGTGAAGATTTTGTCGAGATTATCAAGAAAGAAACCAACGGTGAAGGTGTCGACCACATTCTTGACCCGATAGGAGGAGAACACCTCACTCGGTCACTTTCTGCATTGAAGGAAGGTGGCCGACTCTACACCTTTGGGATGTCAGCTGTCGCCCCAACCTCCAAACGTTCAATGCTTCGCAGTTTCCTTGCATGGAGAAAAACCCCAGCCTTTGACCCTCTTCGACTGATGACAAGAAACAGAGGTGTTTTTGGCGTACATATGGGTACGTGGAAAGATGAAGCAGTGATGCAAAGCCAATTACATCACATATTGGAGGGCGTGATGAGTGGAGCACTTACGCCAGTAATCGATTCAGTTTTCGATGTTGAAAACGTTGCAGAAGCACATCAACACCTTCATGATGCCAAGAATATTGGGAAAGTTCTTCTTCGGTTTTAGTGAGGATTCAAGAAGCGTCGACCGCAGGTCTGTATGGGGGCGAGATGCTTGAAAGCAACAATGTCAGGCTTTGATTTGCGTGCAGTCGCTCGTGAATTGAATGCGTATTCAGGCGCCTATGTCAAAAAAGCCTACATGCCACACTATGAGCAAATTGTTTTGCGAATCAACCCAAAAGAACAGGACCAATTCGACTTGGTTCTGGTTCGAGGTTCCCGTATTTACACCTCAAATCGTGACCGCCCGATGCCAATGACCCCTCCTCCTTTCGCAATGGTCCTGCGAAAATATCTGAAAAATGCACGCATGACCGGTGTTCGTCAACTTGGATTTGACCGAGTTCTTTGTTTTGATTTTGATACAAAGTTTGGCCAGTATCACCTCTATGTCGAAGTTTTTCGAGATGGAAATATCATACTCACTGATGAAGAAGACACCATTATCCAACCACTCACTCACGCATCATATGCAGGTCGGACACTCAAGAAAGGCGTCACTTATCAGCCTCCGCCTGCCGCTATAGACCCTCATGAACTGAAATTAGAAACCCTTGCTGAAATGTTCAAAAATTCAGACAGAGACCTTGTTTCTACGCTCGGTGGGAAAGTGAACCTCGGGGGCACACATGCAAATGCTGTCTGTGCCCTTGCTGGTATGGAGGCAAATATCGAGACTCAAAATGCTGATGCAGAGAAAATCCACACCGCTCTTCAGTTACTGCTCTCCGATTTAGCAGAAAGTCGAGAAGGTTTTCTGCTGCTCAAACCGAATAAAGAAACTTCCAAAGAAGACCTGGAGATTCAATCGACAGCGCATGAGCCGAATGGAAAAAGGGACCGCTTCTTTGAACAATTTGCTTGTGAAGCAACGCCAACTCTGCTGCCAAGCCACACATCGCTTACTCAAATCCGATTCCCAACGCTTTGTCAAGCAGTCGATGCTTGGAAAGGAGCGCACGATGCAATGGCTCTTGCTCGCAGAGAAGCCGAGAAGTTGGATATTGCGGCCCCAGGACGTGGGCATTCAACCGATGTCGAACGATTGGAGCGGCGTAAAGTACAACAAGAAAAGGCACTGCAAGGCTTTTCTGTAAAGATTGAGAAACAACAGATGCTCGGTCATCTTATTCAAAATAATTGGACACATGTTGAAAGCTTGCTCACTCAAGTCTCTACAGCAGTCGAAGTGAAAGGATGGAGTCAGGTGAAAAAGGATGCGAAGGAAATCCCGTGGATCGTATCTCTAAACGCTGCGGAACGAAGTTTTGTCACCATTTTACCGAATGAAAACAGTGAACCTCTCGGACCGCAAGCAACCCTCTCTCTCGATGAGACCGTTCATCAAAACGCCCAGAGACATTTTGAAGCAGCTCGGAAGCAAAAAGACAAAACAAAAGGTGCAGTTGAGGCTCTTGAAGAAACGGTTATCCAATTGCAACGAGCGAAAAAGAAGGAAGAAAAACAGCAAGCGAGCGGTAAACTCAACAAAGTTAAACGAAGTAAGCGTCTATGGTTTGAAAATCATCGATGGAGTATGTTGTCTGGAGGGCACTTACTGGTCGGTGGAAAGGACGCAAAAGGTAACGATGCAGTCGTTAAGAAGCATTTGTCCGGTTCGGACATGTACCTTCACGCTGACCTACATGGTGCACCAAGTTGCAGCCTTAGAGCCTCTCATGGATTCGCACCCGACCAGCATAAACCGGCTCACATCCCGGATGATGTGCCTGCATTCCGCCTCGTGGACAAACTCGGAGATGAACGAATAACGCCAGAGAAACTCGAAGAAGCTGCAACATTGGCATTATGCTGGAGTCGTGCATGGGCCGGTGGAGGCGCACACGGAACCGTGTACGCAGTTAAGCCCGCCCAAGTGTCAAAAACCGCTCAAACTGGAGAATATGTTGGGAAGGGTGCGTTTATCGTTCGCGGCCAGCGTCAATGGTTCAAAGACCTCGATGTTCAAATGGGAATTGGAATTGTAGCAATGAACGGGGTGCCGCTGTTAATGGGCGGGTTGCCTGAAACGGTTCGGTCAATATGTCAAAGATTTGCTATTCTACGCCCGGGTCTAATAAAAAAAGAACAACTGGCGAATCGAATTTACAAGAACACCGGTTTGATGACCGATGATATACTGCCCATTTTGCCAGGAGCAGCGGATATTATCGAAGATTATGGGATTTTCAGTACTCCAAAAAAACAAGTAACAGAAGAAGAGTGATACTCACTTCTTGTTTTTCCCACCATATCGGCCCTTTTGACTACTTTTCCCGCCTTGGTAACCCTTACTGGATTTCTTACTGGGTTTGTAATTCTGACCTCGTGCTTCTCCACGATATCCGCCGCTGTTTCCACCGCCACCACGGCCACTGCCAGAATTACCTCGACCGCCACCACGACCTCCGCCAGAATTACCTCGACCGCC
>CALCOP010000050.1 GCA_937897365.1 uncultured euryarchaeote | reverse complement strand
ATCGTTTCGCAGATTACTGATTTTCGTTCCTGCCCCAAGATTAACGCCCTTGCCGAGGATAGAATCGCCAACATAATTGAAATGAGGGGCTTTGGCTCCAGGGAGCAATACGCAATGCTTCGTTTCACTCGCATGGCCAACCACTGCATCAGCACAAATCCAAGAAAAGCCACGTACATATGCCCCGTGTCGAATTTCCGCCTTCGGTCCAACGTAACACGGTCCAATCAAATGAGCCCCAGGTTCAATTTGCGCAGTTGCTTCGACAATAACCTTGCCATTTCTTTCATCGACGGTAGCACCTGAATGCATTGGGTTTTGGGGAGATGATGAAAAATCCTCGAGCACTGTAAGCAATTGAGATTTGAGCCCGTGAGGGTTTTCCGGTTGCAGAAAACTAAACACTGCTTCCCCTTGAGGAAGTATAGGAAGGAACCCTTTTTCTTTGGAAGAGGAGTGTAATGATGGGAAAAGTTCCGATGCATTGGGAAGCGAATCTTGCCATTCCATGGCAGATGCAACGACCACCCTCGCATGAACTTAGTGTTCAAATTAAGAGGCAAGATGGTAAAGTCGCTTTCCTGTCGTGTTGTCAAGTGTAAAACCAATCATTTCTGAGAGGTATCGTGGGATGAAAAAACCGACTTTGCGCGTCGTGAGCCCGTGATTTCGCATCTTTCTCTCGTTCGACAAATAGTCAACAATATCTGCTGCTGAACATTGCGGTTGAGATGCAACGTATTCAATGATCTCACTTTTCAAACGGTTTAACCGAGCTGATTTCTGAACGCCATTCCCTTTCATTGTTATCATAATTAATTTGTTTTAACGAATATAACAAATAGGCGTGGGAATGCCGTGGGACCCCAAGTATTTTCAATGTATATTCAACAAATATCGAGGAGTTCTGCCCACTTTTTGTAAGCCCCCTTTCGGAACATATTTTCATGGAACTCCCGTTGAGGAATGTGCACACATCGCGCTAAACGTCCGCGATTATCATAACATCCGTTTTGAGTATGTATGGGGACCATGACCTGTTTCAAATCAATCTCTCTACCACTCAATGCGGGAGGTGGTTGACCAATCACTTCCACTTTACCATCCCAAGAGATGTCTTCTACCTTCGGAGGCAATAACTCGCCCTTTTCAAAATACAACTTACCCTCTGCAGGTTTAGCGGGTTTCCAGGTGCCTTTTCGACCTTGGTCCAACCACATGACCATTTCTTTCATTTGGCCGACTGTCGCCATTGCCAAATGTGATTTTTCCCACCAGCCTTCAGTTCGTGCCAATGTAATATGGTGCACTCCAGGTGTAACCTCACGATTATCCAAAGCATCAGCATATGTCCTGCATAGACTCGAAAGCCTTACTGTGTAAATCGGTAAAGGTCCAATTCCAATATCTTGTAATCGATAGGGATTGGCTAATTCTCCCAGTAAGAGAAACGGCCTTCTCTCGCTCATACCAGGTGCATTGTGTTCAGTTAGAAGTTGGTCGACCGTTCCAGCATCACTCAGGAATTGAGAACAATACATTTGAAGCTTAGAACCTTCTAAAATATCGTTACCTTCTTCCGGCGGAAATTGCAGAGGTATGACGCTGCTTGAGCAAAAGAACACACACTCGTGCGGCAAAGCAACAGGTGAGCTTGCTGGCGTATACGGCCAGAGTCGAGGTGAGCGAGCGTCCATGCTTCACCCTCTCACTTCTCGTTCATCAAATCGCCGCTTATGCATCAAAAACAGATTCCATGAGACACTCTGGACACGTTACTTTGATTGGGCGAATGTCAGGAATTCCCAGCGCAACACCGCATCCTGGGCAAAGTATGGCTTGTGTAACCGCAGAGCGGCGCTGTGCTGCTTCTGCGGACGGGTCGTACTCAAAGTGAAAATTCGATTTATCCAGCAGATTTGCAGTTGAAGGTAGCTTTGGAGCCTCCTTGCTATCAGGGATAAAAGCAGGCGCGTCTGCACTTGTGTTCCCATTCCCCTGTCTTGGTGGATTGAGCTGTTCGAGTAATTCCGTTTCGGTGAGGCCGTATTGTTTCATGACTCGATCCATTTCCAGCATTTGTTCGTAGCCCGTAAGTGCTCTTAAAGCCGTAATTTCATGCTGAGGAACGCCTGACATGGTTGATACACGGACTTCTAAGTTTTCAGTGTTCACTTATATTGAGTCGACTTGATTTGCCGGATGCCGGAAACTGCAAACTTGGATGTGGAAGATATCATGTGGTCGAAACCCTTGAAAAGAATGCGCGTTGGCCGGCGAATTGAGGGAGACTCGAAGATGGCCCAATCCAAGCAAAGAAGACTTACCAAGAAAACATTGTCGCAGATGTCTGCAACCGAGCGTTCAGCGTCGGCACGCGCAATAACTTGTGGTGAAACGATGTCTCATCCGCATTGGATTTGGGAAGACAGTTCGATGGTTGAAGTCATTGACAGTTTGACCGAAAATAATTGGGACCATATTTTTGTTGTTAACGCCGAGGGGGCCCCTCAAGGTAGAGTTCACGCCGTTGACGTCCTCAAGATTATTGCTCGAAAAACAGTGAATCGAAGCATCGCATGGATGCACGACATTCCTGCTCAACAACTCGTCAATCAACCTCCAATTACGGTGACGGAATCGACACCACTCCTCAAAGCTGGTGCATTGATGCTCGCTCATGATTTGAATCAAATTGGAGTCGTCGACAAGAAAGGGGCCCTCATTGGTGTAGTTGGGCACAACACAATGGCGCGTAAGATGCCGAAGTTCATCTTGTGATCTCAAATTCCCCAGTATCGCTCTGTTTGAGCTTGGCGGGTTCTTAGCGACCGTACAATGGTCATTGCCATCCACAACACGACAACCCAAATCATCGGGTATTGTAAGTCATTGATGATTTCTTGAACACTGAATTCATAGGACTCGCCTCGTAAAACTCGGGTTGAAATGACCAGTGCGGTATCGACAAACGAATAGACAACCATTGCGAATATACCGAGAATGAGAAGTCGTCCTGAGAACGATCCTCGTTTGAGTCTTAAAAGCAAAAATCCAGCTGTCGAAGTGAGGAAAGCAATGACAATCCAAGCCAATGCTGAATGGATCACTTCAAGCCAGAGAACTGATGCGACAACGGTCGACTCTTGGAGATTGTACTCTCTGTATCCCTCTGCTACTGCAAAAATTGCGCTGAAAACGGTAGCAGTCCAAAGCAACGATGAGAACATAGCCGCGTCGGCATTGTCTCGCATTTCTTGGATGACCTTGTTAACAGTGGCTTCAATTCCAGCACCCTTGCTGAGCAAGTACAAACCGGTGACTAACGGCAAACCGCCTATGACGACTCCTCCAATTTCATTCGGCAACATAATTCCAAGTCCGAAGAGGGCGAGAACGATGCCCACTGGAATCATGATTTTTGCGCGCCATTTTGGGTCTTCAAGTGCTTTGACAATGTAATAATATGTTCCTTCAATACCCTTTGATTGCTTTACAATGATTTTCTCAACATGGTCGATACGAACTTGCGATTGCAGTATGGGGAGGACGGATTCATCTTCGGCGCCATCGGTCACAAGAATGGCCTTATCAGGTTGAAATGCAGCCACAACCTCCTCAAGTTGGGCAGCCACTGCACGGTCTGAGCGTATACCGACCCGTTCATCTCCGGTGAGAATCGCAACCTCTACATCTTCCTCTTCAGAATTATTTTCCACAAGATTATCGTGTTGAGACAGCGCTCCAAGCATCGCATTCGTATCGCTTTCTTCAGGATCTGCAATACCGAGTTTTAGTGCTGCAGCCATGACTTGTCGGCGTCCGACGACCGGCCCTCGAATACCTGTTTTGAGACCGAGGTCATTATCTCGGTCGACAGTCAAAACGAGCGTTCGAGTCATTGTAATTCACCGGTGGTTAAAGGAACCTAAGCGCTCACCCGTTTCAAAGTCTTCGCGCGTTTGCCCGTGATTTAGGGAGAATCGGGTTGTTCTTTCTCGGCTTGATTGGTTGCTGAAACCAAGGCTAAAGCTTCAGCCTCAGCACGTTGATTTTTTGCTTTCCAGCGTTGAGTTGCCCGAATATATTTCAACGGATGATCCAACCAAGGTTGATCACACAATCGGTCATCTCCAGGTAGCACGGGGCAATTGTGATTGACCTTGAGTTTGCCACAACCAGAAGGTGTATATCCGTGCTGGTAGACGTGGTCGACTTGGTACGATGTCGTACTTTCACTGAAGTCAGGCGCCCCTCTGAAAAAACCGACACACGATTCTTTGGGCAGGGCCAACGTTGCAGCCATCGAAGCAAGGAAAAGCCGACCAAAGTGGTTCAAGTTAACACCGTTCGCCAATTCTGCTACAGCTTTTCTCATACAGGGGGGCCAGTCATTTTCATCAGCACCTACCAGAGATATTGCCTCGGAGGCCTTCGTTGCCATAAGGTTACGAACCATGCCAACGGGTTCAGCGAGTCGAACTGCCAAGTCCATCGTAATCTCTCCCATCTTTTGCAGTGCTTCTTCTTCAACGCCTTTTTTTATTCGCTCACGAAGCAATCGAGAAAGCTTGGCTGATGAACCGTATTGAGGCTCTTCAAACAATGTCACCCATCCCTCGTGGACATCACAGTTGGGCAATCTCCATCTTGAACCAGTTATTTTTGGACATATTTCGATAAAGTCACTCAACCCAATTTTCCACAGCGGCCCTGATTGTGAACGACGACGTTGTTGGAGGGCACCGCCGTAATTTGTCGCTACTTGAGATGTGAGCGGTAAAGATTGACGCTCACTCAATTTGATATTGGCAATATAGGTTTGCGCAATGAGATTGAGATTTTTATGATCTTTGATGAGAATTTGTTCAGCTCGTGCTGCTTCTGCTTGCGCCCATCGGGCAATAAGACGTTCATCCTCTGAAGCACAGACAACTAATCGAGCATAATAAAATGAAAACGCCTCGATTATACGCCCCTCTTCAGTGAATAAATCGCCACCGACCACTTCTACACCTTCTTTTGACTGAATCGAATCAATCAATCGAATTCGTGCTCTTGAACGCGCTTTTTCCATCCATGAACCATCAAGCAATTCATCTAAATCGATATTATGCTCTATCGCCATGCTGCGAATCCAGTCCCCTGCTTGTGGAAGGAATGGGTAACGGGCAAAAGTCACCTCGTCATCAAGAACCGGTAGAGAACTTGGGACGGGCATGACACTGCCATGCACATCAACAACATAAGAACTTCAACCAAACAAACGGATGGTTCATGTGCGCAAGACCAGCCGCCAAAGCATGCATGAGGCTCCAACTCCGGATTCCTTGCATGTTCAAGACTTGGTTCGCCAAGCATTCGGCTGGTCCGAATCCGATGATGCAGAGAGTGCATTGCAACTTCAAGCAGCGCTTCATGGTCATCGGCACTGGGACGCATTCCAACGAAAAGAAACTCTTGCTGATGTCAAAATACGTCTGTTGAAGGCATCGAAGGTCGTTATAATCGGAGCCGCCGTGAGTGCCGAAGACCTGTATTCATACGATGAAAATGTTGTCTTTGTTGCTGCAGATGGTGCCGTTGGTGCTCTATCTGATTATTCGCAACTTGCATGTGTTGTATCCGACCTTGACGGTGCGAACTACCTTGAGCATGCCGCCGCGCATGGGCAAACAATTGTCGTTCACGCTCATGGCGATAATGTGGACCATTGGCGTAAGAAGATTCACTCATGGAATCAGTTTGACACTGTTCCTCCACTTATTCTTTCTCATCAAGTCAACCAAATTATACCAGGGATGCATAATTTTGGAGGTTTTACTGATGGAGATAGGGCTCTTTGTTTTACGCTTTCACTTGGAGTAGAGAATGAAAAAATTGAGCTTGTCGGTTTCAATCTTTCCCGAGTCGGCCGGTGGTCAGGGGTTACTAATGGCAAAAAGAAAATACGAAAATTGGAATGGATGGGGCGCATTGTTTCAGAACTCGGATTTGGCCATTTTATTTCAAATGAAAAAACATACTCATAAAAGCAAATACGTTTGATGGAAACTATGGAGCGCAAAACTCTCAACATGATTTTGTGGCCAGTTGCCCTTCTCCTTCTCAATTCCATTTGGTTTGGAGTCTCAGATAATTCTGCTCCTTACGAGATCAATGATTATGACCACCCGATTGAAGATCGAACTCTTACATTGGGAGGGGTTTTCGGCCAAGACAAGCCGATGCCCGCAAAATTTGATGTTGAATTTAAAAGTTCATCAACCGAGGTGGGAGCTGTAGGTTGGAAAATTTTCGACCAGAACAGCATACTCATTGCTGAGTGGTCAGGTGATGTAAGCGACGAAAATACGGGTTGGGAGGGTGAGCTTATTCCGGGGACCTATCGTATTGAGACGACCGTTTCTCAGGATATTAGCACTGAACAAACATTGTTCATCCAGCCATTTGGCTCGTACTCGCTTGAGGGACATGTTGCTCTCTCTTTCCTCCTTGTCATGGTTGCGTTTGCTGAAACATTCCTACGCATAAAAGGTGCGGAATATCTTGAGAAGAAGAGCACCCATGCATCGACAATCAGAGAAACCGCTCCTTTTACTCGAAGAGGGCGAAGCATGCCTGAACATGACATGCCTCATCCGGAATACGACCCTTGGAGGACTCCAAAGGGATTGTAGGGACCTCACTCCGACGCCTTGATTCGTGAAGAGCTTACCCATTCATCCCAACTGGAATCAAATCCAACATAATGGATATGGTAGAGATTACCCTCTTCTTCACTGGTCTTGACTTCGCGAATTAAACCATCCCACCAACTACCATTCCATTCCACCCTTATCTGTTGCCCCGCAGAGAATGAACTGTCGAGTGATTGGTTTGCAGTGTTGCCTACCGTTGGATACGGTCCAACGCCTTCAGTTTGGTCGTCGCTAATCCATCCGGTTCTTGGTGGAGTATCTGCTGATGATTTGACTCGATAATAATCTCCTCGTTTCCTATCAAGACTGTTACGGTCAGCCAAATACCACCATTGGTCCCCATTACCCATTCTCCATCGGAGGAGTAAGACGTCCCCGTTAATGTAACTCAAGACACCGTCAAACTCAGTGGCAGGAAGATAAGTTCCGTTACATTTTGTTGTTCCAGCGCCTTGAACGGTGTAAAATTGATTGTTCACATCGTTAAATGGATGATTTTCAGGTATCTCTTTCCAGCCTGTTGGGCCTACGACATACAGAGTGTTTTGAGTTTCAACATGTGCTGTAGCACGCTCATCATAGTGAATCGAAACAATTTCACTGCTTTGAATTGGCCCCTCGCCGAGTTTCGGGTGAGCGTATGCGTGACCATACAGCAGTCCACCCCTTAACTCTGCATCCCGAATGACGACTTCTGCCTTTACCTGAGCCCTTTCATCGGGCCCGACCATATATTTCGCTAAATCATGATAATTGATTTCAGCATTCATGCTGATGCCGAGTGCTGCGAATTCTTCCATGACCTCGTTCTCGGAAAGAGGTGAATCGCCCATTTGCGTTAGGATTTCGTAGTATTTCTGTGCCGATATCGTACCCTTTCCTTCCTCGTCAAAGATTTCAAACGCTTTGATTAACTCCTCAACTTCTGAAGATTGTTGAAGAAGGAAATCTTGAACTTCGTTTGAATCAACGTCCGCCAATTCAATGCGACTCCATTCAACTTTGTCTTCAACGTCACCGTCGTCAAATGAAATGAGGAATGTATGATCATCATATTCTTTGGAGATCGTACCCGGATAGTATGTTCCGTAATTCTTCCAGTCTACGAGTACTCTGTCACCGGATTTGAGTGGTGGTTTGGCTGGACGAATGGTGCCTGGAGCAGACCCGATGACAACTGCATGCTTCGTTTGCACAATCGAGTTCTCGTAGGGTACATCAATTCTGTAGGTTCCATCATCATTGATACCGACGACCTTGCAGCGGTCTAACCAACGAGCATTGGTCGGACTGAAATATTCCACATGGTCTCCCACTTGGAAAGATGCGGGCAATTTAATCTCCTCGAGAGGTAATTCCAGCGTCGGTGCAGAATTACTTTGGTCAAGAACACCAAGTTGCCTTAATGCTTCGATTACCGCAGATGTGACAGCAGTGGTATCGTTATTGATGACCGTATTGTGAATGATGTCTCCACTCATTACGGAGTCTTGCAGATTGAGCGTATTCGATGGCGTTTGTTCCTCTACTGGAGTTGATTTTGGTGGTGCAGGAATCCATTCTGTACCTGTCCACATAAATTTCCCATCAGGGCTGTATGTTCCATCGGCCATATGTGTTCAAGTCAACTCCCCGTTCTTATTGCTTTAGCATACATTTTTCAGGCTCATGTTTTCAATTTCCCAAAACAGAAGTATAAATGCATACATGAGGAATTAAGCTCATGACCCAATCCTATCTCATTGTCGGTGCAAGCAGCGATATTGCTCTTGAACTCGGTTCAAGTCTTCTTGAAAAAGGCCATACTGTCACACTCTTCGCACGAGATGCTGAGCGTGTAGAAACCCTCGTATCACAGGGTGCTCATTTCATTCAAGGAGACGCTTTGGATAAGGAAGCATTGCTTGAGGCAGTTGAAACAGCGAAGGAAAACGGCAATGGAAAGATATCCGGCGTCGCTCATTTGGTAGGTTCGCTCGTTTTACGTCCTCCCCACGCATTGGATCTCGATGCATTTAACGAAGTTCTGCATACGAACCTTTCAAGCGCCTTTCTAACATTGTCCGTTGTTGGAAAAACGATGCTTCGTAACGGAGGTGGGCGAATGGTTTTCACATCGAGTGTTGCTGCAACATTAGGAATGATTAATCACGAAGCAATAGCCGCTGCCAAAGGAGGTATCGAATCGATGGTTCGTTCAGCCGCAGCAACGTACAGCCAACGTAACATCCGTGTCAACGCAGTTGCACCTGGCTTGACTGAGACTCGCTTAGCAGAGACATTACTGCGCTCCGATGCAATTCGGGAGGCTGCTGTTGGTAAGATTCCTCTTAAAAGAATCAACCAACGTCAAGAAATAGCTTCAAGCATGGAATGGTTGTTGTGCGGTGCACCCGATAATTTCACTGGACAAATTCTTCATCTCGATGGTGGAATGTCTCAGATTAACGGGTGAATACATGGTTTGGAAAAATGCGATGAAAGCAAAACGATTGAAGTCGGGTAAAACCAAAATGGTTACTTTTGGGCTGAAAACTGTCATGGTCGGGAAAATTGGCGACGAATACTTTGCGACGGAGGGATTGTGCCGACATATGCTTTGGCCATTGGCGTGGGGTGGAAAAATCAAAGATGGTTGTGTACGATGTCCATTACATCAATCGACGTATCATCTCGAAGATGGTTCGGTCAAAGAATGGTCTCCTTTCCCATTGTTTCCTCCCTACGGAAGACTTCTCGGAAAAATCTCTAAGCAAAAGGACTTGAAAATATACGACACCCGCGTCAAAGATAATTATCTTCAGGTTCATGTTGTTTAATCAAATCTTTAGGTTCGCTTGTCGAGCTAACAGTACGATTTTCATGCTGTGCTCGAGCATAGCAGCATTGGCCCAAGCTTGGTCAAGGTCAGCACCAACTGCATAAGCACCTTTACCACGAACAACGACACAACGCATGCCGCCTTGTTTGAGTGCTTCCAGAACCTGTCCTAAGAAATCTTCAAGATTATCGTCATCGGGGTCAACAATGATGACTTTACCAATTTGTTCTTTTCCAATCACGTCAATCGGTTGAACAAGAACCAAATCTTTCTCGCTGCTAACAGCGGTCGTCGAGGCGCCATGCGAATGGATGACTGCTGCAGGACCGCCGGTGACCATGCTCACAGAGGCGAGAATCACTTCCATGATTCGCCAATCTTGTGGTGCGCCACGTGGCGGGTTTGGTTGGCCAAGTAACCCAGCGCACAATCCACGTTCATCAAGTCGAGGCAACATGGTTCGGTTGCGGGTTGAGATCATAATGCCTAAATTATCAGGGTGAAGCATTGCGATGGTTCCCATCGTTGCTCTTATGAGTTGTTCTCGGTCAAGCTGTCGAGCGAGTCGAGCAAAATCGCTTACTATGTAAGCGCCAATGACAATCTCTTCAATTACTGCAGGAGGCATTGGTGGCGTTTCGAGTTCCTCGATGACTTCGGCGGCGCCAGCCATCGATTGACGCAAACGCTCAACTTCAGCATTGAGTCGAGCGATTTCTTGTTCAGCGAGCATCTGCTGCTCGTTCAAATCAGACCGCATATCTTCACCAGAGATCTGTCCCGGCTCTTCAAATGCAGGCTCTTCTTCAAGAACAGGACTTTGTTGAATTTCGTCCTCTACGACCTCTTCAATGACTTCCTCAGGATCTTCCATCTGAACTTCTTCAACGACGTGTTCGACTTCATCTCCGTCAGAAGTCTCGAGAGGTGGAATACTTCGTGGGTCGGACGAGGGGACAGATTGGATGTTCGAGGAGGACTCACTTTCAGTTTCAAGTACATCTTCCTCTTTTTCTTCAGCCACTTCTTCTTCAGCCGGTTGAGTTGATGGTGGTGGACCCGAAGGTGGGCCAGATGGAGGGCCAGACGGTGGCCCTGAAGGCGGACCAGATGGGACAACGCTTGAGGGTTTAGAATCAACTTCTTCGCTTTCTTCGGTTGTCTCTTCTTCGTCAGATGGAGATGATGGAGGTGAGCCGGATGGAGGGCCAGATGGGGGTGAGCCTGGCGGCGGGCCGGATGGAGGGCCAGATGGGGGTGAGCCTGGAGGTGGGCCGGATGGAGGACCAGATGGAGGACCAGATGGAGGGCCGGTTGGTATTGTGCTTTCACGCTCTTCCTCTGCGACAGAGTCCATCTCCTGTTCAACAACTTCCTCAGGAGCATGCGGTGGTTCTTCTTCCATAACCTCTTCAATGGTTTCTATCGTATCGACAACATCTTCTTCAGGGGCTTTCTGTAACCCCCCTACGTCCCCAAAAGCAGCATCAAGGAGGTTTCCAACTTGAGCATCTTTTTGCTCTTCTTTTGTTTGTTCAGCAGATGTTTTTTTTCCAGCCACAGATAACGCCCCACACAGGCCACATGGCGCGGCTTAAATAGCGGTTGCGTAACGGATGACTTGCTTAGGCCCGCTTGGTGTAGAGGTTATCATGCAGGATTGTCATTCCTGCGACCCGAGTTCAATTCTCGGAGTGGGCGCCTACCTTTCTTAGTGTAGATAAACAGTTCTTGATATACTGATTCAATGTCCAAAAGCCATGGAACACAAGCCCAAACTCGCAGTTTCTGCATGTTTGCTTGGTGAAAAAGTCCGTTACAATGGGGATGCAGCGGAGTTTCGCGCATTGACCCGAAAGTGGAATGGACACTTTGATTTGGTTGGAATTTGCCCGGAGGTCGGAATTGGCATGGGAACGCCTCGTCCTACAATCCGTCTTGTCAACGATGGAGAATCTATACGTCTGGTAAACCCGAAAAACGGTGACGACTTTACATCTCCAATGCTTGAATTTGCTCAACTACAGGCTGACGCACTTGTCGAATCAGGTATATGCGGTTTCGTCTTTAAGAAGGATTCACCAAGTTGCGGGCTTGAACGCGTCAAGGTCTATCGAGAAGGGCAAGTTCAAGCCATTCGAAATGGCATGGGTATGTTTGCAAAAGTGTTCACAACTCTTTATCCTCACATCCCTGTTATTGAAGAAGGCCGATTGACCGATCCGCGTCAAGCAGAACATTACCTCGCTCGTGTGCACTTCTTTTCACTTTGGTATCAAGAAGGTCTCAAAGGCTGGACTGCCAAGGCACTTATGGAATTCCACAACGTCAACAAACTCTTCCTATTAAGCCGTTCACCTGACGCGAAGCGCAGACTTGG
>CALCOP010000049.1 GCA_937897365.1 uncultured euryarchaeote | reverse complement strand
CCCAAAAAAAATACTGCCGTTCTTGCTTCAAAGCGTGGTGATTTGAAGTTACATAAGCGTATCAACACTGCTCCGAAGCGTGGAATTATTCTTGAACCCCTGTGCGGCAAAGTTTTCGGGCCAGAAGATCATGAGATATTGCTCCGTGGCGGTTCACTTGTTGGACTTGATTGCAGTTGGGCGCAAATCGAGTCAAGCGTCCAACAAGTGATGAAGAAAACTCGTCTTGTTCCACGAATGCTCCCTCTTCTCTTGGCTGCTAATCCGGTCAATTGGGGTAAGCCAAGTCGATTAACTACCGCGGAAGCTCTTGCAACTGTTCTGTTCCTCATCGGAGAAAGGGAACAAGCACATCAAGTGCTTGGAGCATTCCGATGGGGTCAACGTTTTTTTGAACTGAATAAAGAACCACTTGAAGCATATGCTCAAGCAAAATCCAGTGCGGAACTGGTCGAACTCCAATTTGAATTTTTTGACATTGAACGCCCCGTTGCATCCGAAGAGACTTCAAGTTGAGCCATTATCCCCCTACATGGACCATAGCCGTAGAATTGGAGTTCACCGATTTTTTGAAGGTATATCTACAGTCGATACAGATTTATTGGCCTGCGAAACACTTCTCCACTTATACTCAAATTCCATTAAGATTGCAAGTCTTCTCGGCACGCCAACTGACCTCAATGAACTTTTCATTGGTCATGCCTTAGCAGAAGGTTATGGATCCTATCCGAACGCGCAAATTTCACATGAACGAATGGAGACGGGTTCGATACATCTTCACATGGATTTGAAACTCACTCCATTGCATTCCGCTGACAGAATCATCACCTCTTCTTGCGGAGCATGCAACAACGATGGATTGGATGAAATATCTGCTCATTTGCCATCCTTCTCTAGCATCCATTCTCCATTTATTCATGATACAGTACATCACCAACTCACTGTTATGAAATCACTTCAGAGCGGATTTTTAGATACGGGTGGAATGCATGCAGCGGCTCTTTGGTGTCCCGATTCGGGCCTACAACACCTCGCCGAAGACGTAGGTCGACACAATGCAGTGGACAAATCAATTGGCAAAGCTTTACTTGCCAATGATTCGCTTGATACAAAATACCTCTTTCTTTCTGGCAGGTGCGGCTGGGATATTGTTGCGAAAGCCGCTCGCGCTGGAATCGGAACAATCGTTTGTATTGGTGCCTGCTCAACATTAGCAGCAGAAACTGCACGTTATCTTGGCATGCGTATTTTTTCATTCATGAAACCCCAAAGTAATGTTGGAATTGGCCTCCTCACGCCTGTTACAAACAACAACCCTTGAGAACCCCCCCGGTCACGACACCTTGGTGAGTGTATGAGGAAACAAGCCCGGCCCGACACTCCTCCTGACCTGAAACCACTGAAACTCAAGAAGAAAAAGATCATGGCAGCCGGCATTCCTGCCGTGACTTCTTCGATGAAACACGGCATCCAACAGATGGGAATAAAACGCTCTGTAAAGACACTGACAATGGTGAACCAAAAAGCCGGTTTCGACTGCCCTGGTTGTGCATGGCCAGATCCTGAGCACCGCACTCAATTCGAATTTTGTGAAAATGGTGCGAAGGCCGTAGCAGATGAAGCAATGAAGGCGAGAGTCACACCAGAGTTTTTTGCGCAGCACAGTGTAGATGAACTTGCTGAAAAAAGTGACATGTGGCTTAACAAACAAGGTCGTTTAACCCATCCAATGTTTTTGAAACGTGGCGCATCTCACTACACACCTTTGTCTTGGGATGAGGCCTTATCACATATCGCTGCCAAAATCAACTCCTTGGATGACCCCGACCGTTCAGTCTTCTATACATCTGGAAGGACGAGTAATGAGGCTGCTTTTTTGTATCAAGCAATGGTTCGTAGCATCGGTACAAACAATTTGCCCGACTGCTCAAACATGTGTCATGAATCCAGCGGTAAAGGCCTTGGCTCTACAATTGGTATCGGAAAGGGCACAGTTCACCTTGATGATTTCAACCATGCGGATGTGATTCTGGTTATAGGCCAAAATCCAGGGACGAATCATCCGCGAATGCTTACAGCACTACGTGATGCAAAATTAAAGGGTTCAACAATCATTCACATCAACCCATTACCCGAAGCAGGTCTTGAACGTTTTAAACATCCTCAAGATTATATGAAACTGAATTTCTCTACTACGAAACTAGCCGATTATCATTTACCAGTCCGCATTGGTGGAGATGCTGCCCTATTGAAGGGATTCATCAAAGTTCACTCGCAGCATGGAGGACTTGACACCGAATTTATTCAGAATCATACCGAAGGATTTGAATCAATGCTCGAAAAAGCAAACTCAAGTGATTGGGAGGTTCTCGTGCGAGATTCAGGAATCGAACAAGACCTCATTGTTGAAGTCGGCAAACTCCTCTCAAAATCAAAGGCAACAATTGCGTGTTGGGCTATGGGGCTTACCCAACAACCGAACGGTGTTTCAGTTATTCAAGAAGTTGTAAATCTCTTACTTATGGGAGGTCATGTGGGTCGACCTGGCGCAGGTTTTTGCCCCGTGCGTGGCCACTCAAATGTTCAAGGCGACAGAACCGTGGGCATTTGGGAAGCTCCACCTTTGTCCTTTATTGAAAAAATGGAAGCAGGTTTACAAATTCCAATACCTCGAGACCATGGATATGATGTCGTTCACGCAATTCATGCAATGAGAAAAGGCGAAGTCGATGTGTTCTTTTGCATGGGTGGAAATTTCATTTCAGCAACACCAGACACACATGCAACAGCTGAAGGTTTACGAAACATAGGTCTTACAGTCCAAGTATCTACGAAACTCAATCGCTCTCATCTTGTCACTGGGGATGAAGCAATTATACTCCCTTGTTTAGGTCGGACTGAACTCGATGTTCAATCGTCGGGAGAGCAGTTTGTTACCGTTGAAAACTCGATGGGTGTCGTCCACAAATCTCGGGGTGGACTTCAGCCTGCTTCCGATTTATTGAAAAGCGAGCCTTGGATAATTGCAAACCTTGCCCATCACCTCTTTGACGACTCACCCCTTGAATGGCTCAAACTGACTAGCGATTATGACCTCATTCGAGATCTTATGGAGCGCTCATTAAATGGATTTGACGATTATAATGAGCGTGTTCGACATGAAAACGGCTTCTTACTCCCAAACCCTCCCAGAGATTCGAGAACCTTTGCAACACCAACTGGCAAAGCTCAATTTACCACCCACGATTTGCCAGATGTAAGTATAGATGACGACAGATATGTCATGATGACTATCCGCTCACACGATCAATACAATACAACCATTTATGATGTCCATGACCGATATAGAGGCATCAGCGGTAATAGGAGGATTGTATTGATGAATGCACTTGACATGGTTGAACGTGGGTGGAAAAATCGCCAACATGTATCGATTTCCAGTCATTTTGATGGTGAAGTGAGAAGTTCAGGCGGATGGCTTGTCGTAGCATATGATATACCGCGTCAAAATGTCGCAACATATTTTCCTGAAGCTAATTCCCTTGTCCCACTCAATTCGACTGCTAAGATATCCAACACACCTACTTCCAAATGGATAGAAGTTACTCTTGAATCAGAACCTTTCGCTGCGAAAGGAGATGAAGAGGAATGAAAAATATTGGGTATTGGGAACTCATCAAAACCAATTCCAAATACAGGCGATTGTGGTCTGCATCTGTAATTTCCATGCTGGGTGAATGGTTCAATACAATTGCATTGTTTTTATTGATTTTCAAATATACTGAGTCTGAATTCCTTCTCGGAATTTTATTCACTGTACGGATGCTTTGTTTCGCTTTCTTGCAACCCATAAGCGGAGTACTCGCAGACCGCTATGACAGGAAAAAAATTATGCTTTGGGCAAATATACTACAAGTCTTCTTAGCTCTTGGTTTTCTCGCAGTCGACGGCCCAGAAGATATTCCATGGATGCTCGGATTATCCGGAATTATGATGCTTCTACATGGGGCATATGTTACTGCTGAAAGGGCAGCTTTGCCCAACGTTGTATCGAATGAACATCTAGCAACGGCAAATGCATTGGATGCGGCCTCTTGGTCCACCGCGCTTTGTTTAGGGGCGATGATTGGAGGAATAGTCGTCGAATATTACGGCACGAATGCAGCATTCATTATCGATTCGATGACATTCCTTCTTAGCGCCATACTCCTCGCTCCATTGACGATCCCACAGTCATTTGATCAGGACTTGGATGGTTCACTGATTTCTACTGCTGTATTTAATATCAAGAAAGGTTGGAGGCGCATTGTAAACGAGACGCGCCTTTTACGCATCGTGTTTGCTAAGGCATCTTGGAATATTGCCGGTGGTGGATTAGCAGGCGTTTTTCTCGTCGTTGCCGGTTCCGATGTTGATGGCTTTGGCATCGCACTTGGTTTTGGCTTGTTTTTCTTCGCAAGAGGGATTGGTACAGGAACTGGTCCAATTTTAGCACGAAAGTTCCTTACAAATCAGGAAAAATGGCCTTTATTGGTCGGTATCTTGGTCATGATTTCTGGATTTTTCTACTTTTTTGTCGGATATACCCTGGGTGTAAATGTTTGGCTAACCGTAGCTTTTGTCATGCTTGCTCATTCAGCCAGCGGGGCGAACTGGGTTCTTTCGACAATACTAACTCAAATGTGGGTAGAGGATGAGATACGCGGCCGTGTATTTTCCATCGATATGCTCATCATGTCACTCGCATTTTCTCTTTCAAGTGCATCAGCAGGATATCTGCTTGAGAATAATTATCTTAATCTTCAAAATGGTTTCCAGTCTTTCGCCATACTCATGATGATTTCAGGTCTAATGTTTACATTATGGAAGCCTGGAGCGAACGCGCAATAGCATGGTCTGGCAATTAGGTGAAGTTTGAATAAAAATGCTCAAGGGCGTTGCCATCGAGGGATATACATGGCGGGTAATTCAGCATCGGTTGGATTGTACACAATCGGTGCAGGTATACCTGAAAGAATACCGCCTATGCCCGAATGGGATAACTCTGTAGACCATGCGCCTGCTCGGCGTCAGGTATTGAATACATCAGAAAAACAACTTGCACTGCGAAACGCATTACGTTACTTTCCAGCTCATCAACACGACACTCTTGCCGAGGAATTTTTGAATGAACTCAATACATTTGGCCGAATTATCATGTGGCGCTACCGGCCTACTGAATATCCGATGAAAGCACACCCAATAGGGGAGTATCCTGCACAATCATTGCAGGCAGCATCAATCATGCTGATGATACAGAATAATCTTGATCCAGCAGTTGCTCAATTCCCACACGAACTCATCACATATGGTGGAAACGGTTCTGTGTTTCAAAATTGGGCGCAGTACCGCCTCGTAATGTCCTATTTGTCCAAAATGAATGATCACCAAACCTTAGTTATGTACTCGGGACACCCTTTGGGTTTGTTTCCTTCCACACCAGATTCTCCAAGAGTTATTGTAACGAATGGAATGATGATTCCGAGTGCTTCCTCACAAGAAAATTATGAGCGCCTCAATGCTATGGGTGTGACGCAATATGGTCAAATGACTGCAGGTTCCTACATGTATATCGGCCCACAAGGCATTGTTCATGGCACCACTATTACATTACTCAATGCTGCACGCTCGCATCTTGGATTGAATGGCGATGAAGGCCTCGGTGGAGTGACATTTGTCACTTCTGGACTCGGGGGCATGTCTGGTGCACAAGCAAAGGCAGCAGTTATTGCAGGTGCCTCATGCATTGTTGCTGAATCGAACGCGCATGCCGCTCGCAAGAGACATGAACAAGGATGGCTCACAACAGTTACGGAAGATATTGATGATGCAATCGATCAAATGGTTGCCTCTGCAAAAATCAAAAAACCAATTTCCATTGGTTATATTGGAAATATTGTCGAATTATGGGAACGGCTTGTTGAACGAAAAATCCGAGTCGATCTTGGCAGTGACCAGACGAGCCTTCACAACCCCTTCCAAGGTGGGTATTTCCCCGTTGGATACTCATATGATGAAGCCTCGTCAATGTTATCGGATGACCCAGAAGGTTTCGCACAAGAAGTGAGGTCGACGTTGAGGCGACATGCTGATGCGATTAACTCAATGAGTGAAAGTGGGATGTATTTTTGGGATTATGGAAACGCATTCTTACTTGAAGCAAGTCGTGCTGGGGCTGACGTCCTCAAGCCAGATGGGTCGTTCAAATATCCAAGTTATGTCGAGGATATTATGGGGCCAATGTGCTTTGATTACGGGTTTGGTCCTTATCGATGGGTTTGCTGCTCTGGTAATCCTGATGATTTGAAAATCACCGATGAGATAGCGTGTGAAGTCTTAGAGGAAATGCTCGTTCATTCTCCAATCGAAATCCAGCAACAAATGCACGACAACATACGCTGGATACGTGGCGCTGGTTCCAATGAGATGGTTGTAGGGAGCCAAGCTCGAATTTTATATGCTGATGATGAGGGGCGGCGGCGTATTGCTTCTGCCATGAATGCCGCTATCGCTGATGGAAGAATCTCTGCTCCGATAGTCCTCGGTAGAGATCATCATGATGTTTCTGGAACTGATAGTCCGTATCGAGAAACTGCAAATATCCGCGATGGTTCCATACAAACAGCGGATATGGCTGTTCATAATTTCATTGGAGATGCATTTAGAGGCGCTACTTGGGTGAGTTTGCATAATGGTGGAGGTGTCGGTTGGGGCGAGGTTATGAATGGCGGTTTTGGCTTACTTCTCGATGGTACTGACGAATGCGAGGCTAAACTGCAGAGAATGCTCCATTGGGACGTCAATAATGGCGTTGCTCGAAGAGCATGGGCTCGAAATCCTGGTGCTGAATTTGCAATAAAGAGAGCGATGGCTGAAGAGCCTTTACTACAGGTCACACTACCCAATCACATGGACGAGCAACTACTCAATCGTCTCTTTCAGGAGGGTGAATGATGACTGAAATTGCACTTGATGGGAACACATTGACCTCAGCAGAAGTTTTGCGCATAGCCTCTGGTGGAGCGACTGTAACGCTTTCATCAAATGCTCTACCCAAAGTTCAGGCTGCTCGTTCAGTTGTAGAGCGTATTCTTTCCAATGACGAAACCGTATATGGAATTAATACTGGATTTGGTGCACTTGTTCATGAGAGAATATCTCCAGAAGACCTTTCGCAGTTACAGACGAACCTCATTCGTTCGCATGCAACCGCTATTGGGGAATTGATGAGCAAAGAATCAGTTCGTGCTATGATGGCTGTTCGAATCAACTCTCTTGCAAAAGGTAATTCCGGAGTACACCCAGAAGTGCTGAACCAGTTGATTCATTTCCTCAATTTCGATATTGTTCCAGCCATCCCACGCCTTGGCAGTCTTGGAGCCAGTGGTGATCTTGCACCTCTCTCCCATATGGCAGTGTGCCTTATCGGCGAGGGCGAGGTCCTCTGCGAAGATGGAGGGGTTGAACCGACATCGAATCAACTTACAAAGCACGGGCTGATTCCACTTGAGTTACGTGCTAAAGATGGGTTATCCCTCATCAATGGGACCAGTCAAATGTGCAGTTTTCTGGTATTGGCAGAGCAAAAAATTGCTGATCTGCTGGTTTATGCAGATCTCATTTTGTGTACCTCTATTGAAGCAAGAAAAGCGAGCGTTAAGCCATCTGACGCTCGAGTACATGATGCCCGGCCTCATCCGGGGCAAAAACTCGTCTCACAACGGATTCGTCAAATCTTACACGATTCTCCAATAATTGATTCTCATTCAAACTGCGATCAAGTTCAAGATGCGTATTCATTTCGATGTGCACCCCAAGTGCATGGCGCCATCAATGAGCGACTTGTTGCATTACAATCGACCTTAAGTATTGAACTAAACAGTGCAACTGATAATCCACTGGTTTTCCCTGATTTGTCGAATCCTGGCTCGCACGAGGTCGTTTCGCAAGGTAACTTTCATGGAGAAGTGTTGGCATTAACTGCTGATTCAATGGTTTCAGCATTGTTCGAACTCGGCTCTATTTCAGAACGCAGAATCGACCAGATGCTCGACCCTGCTCGTAGCGGCTTGCCAGCGTTCTTGGCGAAAGATTCTGGCCTTGAATCAGGACTGATGATTGTGCAATATGTCGCTGGAGCTTCGCTCTCAGAACTGCATGGCCATGCTGCGCCTCGTACCATCTTTTCAACATCGACCTCAGCGGGGCAAGAAGACCATGTAAGCATGGGTGCTACTGCGTGTTGGAATCTCCTTCAAGCCACCCAACGTATTGCAGAAGTCTTAGCATGTGAACTGGTCGTTGCCTGTGAGGCACTTGAATTCAATGAAATCTCGCCGTCGAAACACGTTGTTTCATTAAAGCAAAGGGTTCGCTCAATTGTTGCACCTCTCGAGGGAGACAGGAGTACGAGTTCTGACCTTCTCAATGTGACAAAGGAATTACTCGATGGCAAGTGGTTGGCAAGGATAGAAGCGGAAGTTGGTAGACTGCCACGCTAAGATTCGAAGAGCTGTTGCTCAAGTTCATCTAATCCAGTCAATTGCCGAATTCTGAAGCGTGCTGTTGCCTCTTCTGTTGCAGAAAGTGAGTCTGCGTTTTGATTCAGATAACGCTCAAGATCCACTGCTCTGCGAACTTTCTCTTCGACATTTGCATACAATGTATATGCATCTTCACCACTCATAGTTAGGGCAGGTTCCACTTCGGAAACATCCAGACCCATACGTCTCCATTGAAGTATTCTTTTTCTCAATAGAGAAGCATTGAAGCCGGCAGAGGGAAGACGGGTTAGGGCAATCAATCGCGGGCTACCATCTTCAAGAATATCGAGAGGTGCGATATCATCAGAATGCAGAACATCGGATTCGTTTGCTCCTGATTCATCATGAACATCTGGTGTTACATCGCTGTCTTGCGTGGAAAGTTCTATGTTTGGAGCTTCGCGACGAAGTCTCGCTAGCCACAGAGATTCAAAAGCAAGAGGGCGTATTGGTAAAACGATCGCCCACCGACTCCTATGTACTGAATCTCTCAATTTACGTACAAAGGAGAGAGTGCTGTCTTCGCCGTTTTTAGTTACCAGCCATTCGAGCCCTTCGAGAATGACTATGCCTGTGTGGTTTGAGAGATGGCTGAGAACAATTTCGAAGATATCTTGCATATTAGGTGAAACAGCGCCTTCTGTGACTCTCTCTGAGAGCCAATATGCTTCAACCGAATTGATATCAATATGTTCGAGGAGTCTTCTGTGAGGTAATCTTGAGAACAAGAGAATATGTTCTGGACTGGCGTGACTTTCACGATCGACCCATGCGAGAAAATCCTCATCGGAAACAAAATCGGTCGTATATATATGCCCTTTTTCCATATTTTCACCACCAGTCAAGTCGTCCTGTTAAGTAGTGTTCATCATTCAAAGTCTATGAATCATTATATCCGACGATGCGCTGGCGAGAACAGGTGTGGATATGTCCGAAGAGACGAAAGAAGAAATTGCAATGGCTGAGTGCGGCGCATGTAGAGCGATAGTACCGCTAAATTCTGAAAACTGTGCTGAATGTGGAGTTTCCTTTTCTGGCGTTTCCGATGAGGCACTTGGAGAGTGTGGTGCATGCGGTGGACTTGTCCCGCTTGATTCGACAAAATGTGCCCACTGCGGGACGATTTTTGTTGCCGATGACGTTGTTGAAGTTTTGCGAAAATGGCTAAGTGAAACAGGAATACCGATACCAATTCTTTTCAAAAAGTTTGATTCAAACAACGATGGCCGTATTGATTCTTCGGAATTGAAAACTGGATTGTTGAGCCTCAACCTTGCTGATTTACCCCCGAGCCAAGTTGAACGCCTCATCGAAACGATTGACGCCGACGGCGACGGACTTATCGATCTATCCGAATTGCATGAAACAATTACTGGAGAGAAACTTGAGAGCGAAACTGCCGTGGCTGCAACGGTTCCACAAGGAGATGATTCAGATGAGGAAATATCTGAGGCAATGGAATCGACTGAAGATGATTCAGACAGTGAGGTTTCCGATGGAGATGATGTTGATGAAGACGATTCAGAAGTTGACGATGGCGAAGGTGATGATTCTACAGAAGATGACAATGTTTCTGAAGAAGATGAATCGGAAGAAATCGAGGACGAAAACGATTCAGAAGATGAGATTCAAGATGAAGATGAATTAGACGCGGATGAGGCCATAGAAAATGAGGGAGAAACTCACGATGACGTTGACGAGGAAGAGGGCGAACTCGAAGATATCGACGACGTTATTGATGAAATTGATGCTGACGAATATGAGGCGCACTCACTCTTGCAATTGATTTCCGACGCTATGGATGAACGCGGCGACTCGCCTAACAAGTTTTTCAACACCCTTGACAAAGATGGAAATGGACTCATTTCGGTTGAGGAATTCACATCAACAATCGAAGGACTTATTGATTCCGCAGTCTCGACAAAAGACATTCAATCATTCCTTGTAAATACAGACGGCGATGACGATGGTTCAATCGATATTATAGAATTCGTTGAAGCACTCGAGTCACTCGATGATGTTGATGAAGCAATTGATGACGAGGCACGTCTTTCAAAGAAGAGAGACAAACCCTTCCCGACGGATATGCAAAGGAAAATGATGGGTAAGCAATGGAATGACGTCATCTGGCCACTGATTCATCTCGCATTTGGCTTGTTTATTGCCCTGTGGGTCATAAACGGACTTGGTGGAATTGGCCCATTAAGTGTCGATGGCACAGGAGGAAATGTCGAACTTGAAACAGCCTATGGAATCGGTCATCTTGATTGGCAAGAAGGTGATGTATATCCTTGTGACCCGGATGTCCAAGTTGGCGAATGTAAAAACTCCCTCACACCATTTTCTGGCGATGCATCATCCATGCCTGCAGGATTTTACAAGGATGGTTTGTTCTTCATGGCCCTTGGGGCAGCTGGTTTGATTGGCTCAATGATAATGCATTTTGTGGTGGTACCAGGGTGGAGAGCACGTTCGAAGGCAATGAAAGAAGTTGAAGATGATACCGAAGAAGCGCGTTCATCTACATCTGAAGACGCTGAAACTGACGTCGATGAAGATGACGAATCTGAAGAAGAAAACGTGGATGAATCGGAAGTCGAAGACGACGAAGAGTATGAAGAAGATGATTCTGAAGAAGAAGAGGACGAGGATGACGCAGAGGGTGATGACGAAATCGATATTGGATCTCACATTGGTTTGACTTTTGAAGATGAAGAAGTCTTTGGAGTCATTGTAGAGTTTGACGACGATGAAGAAACAGTCACCATTGAAGAAGATGGTACCGGTGATTTAGTCACCGGATACCAAGAAGACATGTTTGTGGAGTGATATATTGACCGATGTTGACCCTTTAAGCGCATTGAAGGGCTATGCTACATGTCCAGTATGCGGATGTATCGAGCAGGTGGGTAGCGTTCGATGCTCTGAATGTGGCACCTTTCATTCAGGTGTGCACTTGGAAGAACGCGCTGCTCCGCCACCGAATGAGGTCGTTGAGAGAGAAGTCATAGACCCGTCTGTATATTCACTGTCCGATAGCCGAGCTATACCGGAGGAAGAATTCGAAGAGAGTGAAGAAATTTCATCCTGGTCGGGGGGCTCTACTGACTTCACAATGAGTGATGAAGATGAGAAACCATTGTCGAAGATTAATCCAGATGAATTGGATTTGCCTGAACCAGAAGATCTTACAAATTGATTTAAGGATAAATAGTGTTTCAATTACTAAAATAATAATTGTCATTTGTAATATAATTAAACGATATTCATTAGTAGATGGGTTGATGGTGGGCTCGGAGAGAATTGAACTCTCGATCTTCGCCATGTCAAGGCGACGTC
>CALCOP010000048.1 GCA_937897365.1 uncultured euryarchaeote | reverse complement strand
ACTGGAAACGAAACGGACAACAATACAGGCGACAACAATACTGGAAACGAAACGGACAACGGTACTGATGAACCGACGAGTCCAACCCAGGCGACATACGATTCGACTGACATGGGTCAATTTTGGCTTGATGTGTTTCGTTGTCAACCTGGACAAAACATCACTTCAGTTGATGATTTAACAACCACTGCGGTGGAAACGCACGAATGTTCAGTTAGTATCACTATGAATGAGACTCACATCACGATCGTTGCCAATGGTTTGCCAGACCACGACTTCGAGTCAACACTTGCTTGTTCTCAAGGTAACGATTGCACACGTGCGCAGAACTACGAGTGGACCATTCCTCGTTCGCCGTTCAACGATACTACTGGCGGCCACGACTCGACTGACTGCCCTGAAGCGAATGGCGATTATGAATGCGCTGCTGCACTTGGTGAAGTCGCCATAGCAATCAATGGTGTACCGTTCTATGGGCCAGAGGATGGACCTGGTGGTGATGCTGTGGCCAGTCAACATGGAGCCTATGAGGAAGACCGCCAACCGATTGTACTCGGCGTGTGTCATGCTCACAATGGACAGGGTGGAACCTTCCATTATCATGCAGATGCTAATTGTCTTCATTGGCACCCAGAAGACGGTGAAACGATGCTCGATTACGACATCAGTACACCAGTAGCTGTGGCACAGAATACAGCGAATGGTTCGCATTCAGCTGTTATTGGTGTCGCAATGGACGGTTATCCCATCTACGGATTATGGGGCTATGATGACCAAATGAACATCGTAGAGATGAAGAGTTCGTACAAACTCAAACAAGGAGAGACGGGTTACAACGGAATTGATGATTACGTCTACGTCCAAGGACTTGGCCACCTTGACGTATGCAACGGACACTTCGGCCCAACACCAGAATTTCCCGATGGCATCTACCACTATCATTCAACCATGATGAACGGTGAAGGTGACATAGGTTTCCCATATTTCCTGCTATGCTACCATGGTGAGACATTCCTTGACGAAAGTGGAGGAGGAGGAGGCCCTTGTGCAGGACACGGTGAAACATGGGGGCCTGGAATAGGCCCTCCTCCAGATGGCTGCGGTGGAGGTGGCCCCGGGGCACAATTGGAGGATGTTGAAATTGTATCTTCACAACCGGTGTTTTCTCCATACTCACTCCTGATGATACTCTTCTTGATTTCTGCACTTATTTGGCGTAACAGAAATTGAAATCTCTTGTTTGCTCGTTGAAAGTTACCAACTCACTGTGAGCCGGCATCAATACTAAGATGTATCATATAAAATAAAAATCGAGGGGATCAAATCACATCTAAGGTTCCTGGAAGAAGATCGCTTGAGGAACGCGAGTCTACTCTCGCTCGAGCAAGAGAATTGGGTTTGAAATTGAGCGAAGACGGTCAAAATTGGATTCCAATAGATTCTGAGTCGACAAATATACTGAGAGAGGGCGTTCAAACAAGCACTGTCGAATCTGAGGCACCAGGTATCGTTCCTCTTGTAGGCGCTGGAACAGCAGGTGTTGGAATTGGGTTAACTTTAGTTGCAGGATATTTTATTCTGACGACCGTAGTACCAATTTTGGGTGTAATGTTTGTGTTGTTCTTCTTGTTCTGGTTGTTCCTCGTTTTAATTGGAATGAGTCCTTCTGAATCGATGGCGTATATATTCGACACTTTTGGCTGAAAAGCTGGTTTTGACTTAACAAGGGTTGTTGGAGAATACATTGCTACAAATAAGAACACCTGAACAACCAACCATGTCAAGTACGCAAAACCTCGACGACAATAGTTCGCAATTTACTACCATAGATTTAGAACGGCCGCTTCAGTTATTGGCAGATTGGGTACAGGAAGCGAAGGATTTGGGACTCTCAGAACCAGACGCGATGAATCTTGCTACGGTTGATGGAAATGGAAATCCTCACAATAGAATGGTCTTGATGCGCCACATCAACGAGCGAGAGATTGGTTTTTTTACAAACCTTGAAAGCAACAAAGCGGCCGAAATTTTTGCTACGCAGCGAACCTCTTCGACATTGTGGTGGCCTCAATTAGGTCGGCAGGCACGTATCGAAGGAACTGCTGCCGAAATGCCTCGAGATATGGTCGAAGAGTATTTTCAAAGCCGACCAAGGAATAGCAAAATTGCAGCATGGGCTTCTCGACAAAGCAAGGAGTTGGCCTCTATGGATAGTCTGCATCAAGAGTTTCGCCAATATGAGGAAAAATTTTCTGAAAAAACAGTTCCAACTCCAACGTTCTGGGGAGGGTTTACCATTCTCGTTGATAAAATCGAATATTGGAATGGCAAACCATTCAGGTTACATGAGAGAGTTGTCTTAACGAAAGGAGAAAAGAGTTGGTCAAAAGATAGAATATACCCCTGAGAAGATCTTCACACGTGGTTGCGATTTTTTGCTTGTTCAATTTATATGAATTTGAACGACGAGTGCTACTACATAGTGAATATGTATTCATAGATTTGATACGATTTTCAATGATGCGACTCACAAGACTTCATTTTTTTGAAAGACTTGGTAGAAGTTTGGCGTCATTGGAATTACATCGAAACAATGAACCTGAGCATATTCTCGGGAAATGTTGAATACCAATCAAAGAAACGACATTACATGAAAGCGAAGGCCATAGTTTTGATATTCGCTTTGAGTCTCTCTTTTCTTCCATTACCTGCCGCAGCGCAAGTTGGTGCACCTGACGTTAACTTGACCTGTTCTGCGGAAGATGGTTCAGGTTCGGTAGGAATTGATGTGTATCCGGGTGCTTCTTTGATTGGAATAGCTACATGCATTGCGAGTAACCCGAACTCATATCAAGAAAAAATCGAGATTCAAGTTCAGGCCGATGGTTTGGCAGTCGCCCATCCCGGCTCGATAACCCTCGGGCCGAATGCAGAAGAAGAATTCATCGTGACCATAAGGGCAGAAGAACAAATGCCGGTGCAGTCACGAAACTTGGTCGTAACTGCTACGGTTACCGAAGTGATGGGTTTTCCACCACCCAATATTGCTGAAAAACAAGTGAATATGATTGTAAATATTAAACAATTTTCAGGGCTACAATTAGAGGCAACGGACCCCTTAGTTACTCTCGGTTCAAAGGTTGATTATAATCTCGAATATAACATCTACAACCTTGGAAACGGTGCGGACCGATTTGTATTGGATATGAAAGAAAGTGATCGTAACGCCTTGGAGGATGCTGGTTTCACTCTCGTCCTACCCATTGCTAAAGTGGAAGTTGAATCGATGGCAGCTCCTACGAAAGTACGCTTACAAATCAGAACCCCAAGTGACTATCAAGACTGGCCAATTAATTCAGATGGATTGCATGAAATGTCATTCACACTCGAATTTATGGCAACCAGTGAATACAGTTGCAATTCTGAACCCAGTGGTTGTTATACTGAATCTGTCCAAACGACCATCACTGTTGTTCAAGAAGCGAGTGGGGCAGATAAGATATTCACAGGTAACTCAAATACAACTCAAATGCTAATTTATGGTGGTGTTGGAACAGGGGTAATTCTTGTCATTGTCCTCGTTGCGGTCTTGATAAAAAAACAAAAAAGCACGTGAGTGGATGCGATAGATAAATTGTGTTCCGGCCACAAGATTTGTCAAAAGAAAATCAGTCTGAGTATCCTTTCGTAAAACAACCATGCGAACGTTATGACAGTGAGAGTAATCCAACTGTTGTA
>CALCOP010000047.1 GCA_937897365.1 uncultured euryarchaeote | reverse complement strand
AATTGGCTGCTGAAGTGAATCAGTTCCTTGACCGTCTACGCAGCAAATACTCATTGCTTGGTATTGAACGTGAACCTGTGGTCTTCATCAAAAACGATCGAGGTACATACGGCCTTGGCATTATGACCGTGACTGATGGTGAACAGTTGCTTGAATTATCGAATCGGAAAATGAAGAAACTCATGTATTCGAAAGGCGGCGTCGATGTCGAAAATTTCCTTGTCCAAGAGGGAATCCCTACCGCTCTGAAAAATGAGCAAGGTGCTCCAGTAGAGCCGGTTGTTTATTTGGTTGATGGCCAGGCAAGTTCATGGTTCTATAGAATTAATTCGAAAAAGTCTGATATCGAAAATCTCAATTCACCAAGCGCACAATTCGAATCCTTTTCACAATCCGGAGGTCAATATGGTGAACATGCACACAGTTGGCATGCATTGGTCGCTGAACTCTCTATGCTTGCAATGGGTAAGGAATTACTCTCTTATGGCAACAAGTGATACCTGTTCTCTCTAAAAACAGAACCTCCTCGTATGTACATGCACCGAGCATGGGTCTACATTCTTACCATTGCTCTCGGTTTGTGGTTTTCAGCAACTGCATGCAACGGCTTGATTTCCGACCACTATGCTGAATTACCGGTGAATGTCTGGTGTTGGGGACTTTTTGCATGGCTTTTTCGCAACGGTTCGAGAAAACAGCGTATAGAGATGTTGACTGTGGTTGCCATCGCAACACCTATGGAACTTTTTTTCAGCGAAGTTTGGTTGATTTATGAGTATCAACGTGGCTTGATGCCACTGTTCGTCCCCGCAGGTCATTATTTCCTGTTTGATCTTGGACGAATGGCTGCTGAGAAAATGAAACAATCGTGGGCAATGCCGTTGCTGATTCCTTTCGTACCTCTCGTTCTTTATGGAGCATGGACCGGTGGAGATACATCAGCTGTATTCCTCCTAATTCTCGTTCTTGCTTTTACAAAGTGGGGCCCTCAACCACGTTTGTATTCAGCGATGGCGTGGGCTGCTTTGGCGATGGAATTGTGGGGGACTTATCTTACCAACTGGACATGGGCAAGTGAGGTTCCCTGGACTGGTCTCACTGCATGGAATCCGCCCTTGCTTGTTGGTTCCTTTTACTGCTTAGGCGACCTGTTGGTAAACATGGCAGTCGTCAAGTTTGAAGGGAAGGACCGATTGGGAGTACATGCATGACCACCTCCGAGGAGTTGCGCAAACGTCGTGAGAAGGAGGCTGTGCGCATCCGTACCTCTCTCAATCGACTTCGCGGAGAACAGCGTGCATCTATCAAAGGCGGTGAATCTGCAGTCGCATTTGTTGAAGAGCGTTCATGCATCGGTTGTGACCAGTGCACCATCGTCTGTGATGATATGGCAATCGAAGTGTACAAGGTACCTATGGCCAGCCCTCTTATCAAAGTTGAATCGAACCAAAAGGCGAAGATTTTGCGTGCAGACTGCACTGGATGTCGTTTGTGTGTTCTCGCATGCCCAACCGATGCAATTTCGATGATTGATCGTTGAGGTGAGGATATGTCCAAAAAAGATAAACAAGACACTGCTCAACGATTTGGTGGCGAGTTTGGACCGTATCGGAAAGAAGGAACACCTGGAGTCTCTCTCTCAACATTCAAGACGCTTGTTTGGACCTCAAACATCGGTGGAATGATTTTAGTTGTCATCGCCCTTGAGATGCTGTTTGTACGTCAAATGTTCGGCTGGGGTCTTGCATCACTCATCCTGGGTGTACTCATCGCTTTATTCCCGTCAAACTACGAGATTGTAGGTATGGAAGAAGGGCAAGCACCTGCACAAGATGACTGATTACACACGCATGACTGCTTTGCACGTTGGACATTCAATTTGTCCTTCATAGTCAATTGGAACTTGTAATTCAGCTTCACATGAACTGCAACTTACAGTTCTCTTTCCGCTGGAATCACTGTTTGAACCAAGGATTCTTTCAATCGGTTCAGGCCATCCACTTTTCAGTGTTGGAGATATCATCAGCGGAAGTGCTACAATGACCATACATGAGATTGAACACATAATAGAGGTGAGAACCATGCCATCACCCCACGCAACCGAAACAGGATTAACTTGGTCGCCGTGAAAAATGATACTCAATAATCCAGAAATTGCGAGAACTCCAAGCGTGAAATTAATTCCATTTCGATATCCAGAGTAGGTTATTGCTCCCCCGAATAAAAATCCGAGACCAAGTATGAAAGCAAGAGGGGAGAGAACCCACCCTAACCCCCCCATTCCTCCTACAGAGAATATGACTGCCCAGAACAAGCGGAATATTGCATAGAGAATAATACAAATTCCAATTCCGCTGGCAAGTTCGCTTTCTTTCTTAACATAGATCATTTGTTGTTGAGGGTATGCGCCAGGGACATGTTGAGGGAAGGCTGGAGATTGAATCTGGGATTGTGCAGGTGGGAGTCCAACTTCGTCGTTCTCCATCAGTCGGATGATGACTTCTGATTTATTGCCAGATACTCGAAGACCTCTCTCTTTACACAAGGTTTTGAGTTGCAAAACCGTCATACTGTCATAGTCCATAACCTGTGTTAGGTAGATGAACAAATAAGTCTTTTTCCGTATTTCAAGCCTTTACTTCTTGTAGTGGGGTTGACTCAACGGACGGCTTAGCCTTCTTTGCTTCAACTTGGCGAGCAAGGAAAGAGACGACGTCAAGGATTTCGATATCCTCGTAGCGTTCATCGCCTTCAAACTTGAGACACTCAAAGTGAGATACACACTTCGGACACGAAGTCAGCATTGTGTCAGCTCCGGTTGAACGGATTTCTTCCATGCGAGTGACACGGAGTGAACGGGCATTTTCATTGCAGGACATCATACTTGAGACACCACAACACATAGCGTCCTCACCATGGTGTTCCATCTCAACAATCTCTACACCTTCAACACCTGCAATCAGTTGTCTTGGTTCTTCATAGATACCCATTTGACGTCCAAGTCGACAAGGGTCGTGATATGTCACCGTTGTTTCTTCTTCGGCTCGAAGGTTCATGTCAAATCCATTTTCGATGAGGAACTCGGTTGTGTGCATGACCTTGACACCTTCAAGTTCATAATCTCGTGCGAAGGTACGGAAACATTCAGCGCATGAGGAAACGAGCGTATCGATGCCGGATTGTTCGATTTTCTTTTGGTTGTAAGCCTTGAGTTTGTCAAATACCTCATCCAGACCTTGCCACTTTTGGTCGTGGCCACAGCACTTCAAGAAATCACGTCCAAGATAAGAGACATCCATTTCCATTTCATCAAAGAGTGTGAAGGCAGAAGTTGTCGCTTCACCGAGGTTCATTTCTCCTTCATTGACATGCGAGAAGACCATTTCTTGATCGAGATAATCAACACATCCAGGATAATATCCAATGTTCGAAGTGAGTGGGTAATCTTCTATCGAGATGAAGTCACTGTTTGCAGCTTCTTCTGCTTCTGCAGCAAGGACGGCTTGCAAGACGGTGTGGGCAATTTCAGCCTGTGGTCCACCGACGATTAACGAACGTCGAATGTCTACATATGAGTCGTAGTCAACCAGTTGTGGACAAGCATTTGTGCACGCAGTACAGGTGAGACAGGAGTAAAGCGGAACGCCATCGTCTTCATTGTTCCAAGAGTTGTAAATGATGTTGAGTTTATCTCCACCGTTGAACAATCGAACAGGACACGCATCATCACAGAGGTCACATCCGTAACACTTGTTCATTTCAAACTCATATCCTCGACCCATTGAACGCAAGAGAATGAAGACCATTGCTCCAAATGTCAAACAAGGAATGAACATTGCATAGGTGAGTTTTGCATCCAATGCCTTTGGATTGTTGTGATAGGTTGGGTTCTCGATTGAGGCGAATTGTGTTCCGCCCAAGGCCATGTCTTCCGCGCTGGAAAGGTTCACCGTAGTTCCAGCAAGGCTCTTTGGCGCATCGGCATTCCAAACCAAGAGCGGCTGGAAAGAAGCGATTCCAAAGGCGGTTTCGGTTTGAATACTGTTGTTGAGAGCGAGTGCACCGCTAACGGTAACCGTGTAAGTGTAATCATAAGACCCCACAGGGAGTTCAATGGTTGCGCCAGCACAATTATCGAACGATGAAACGACATCTCCTTCGCTGTTGGTAACCGTCAGTGTAGATGAAATCATACTTGCAGTGGCGATGTCGTTGATCTTACGCTCAGAGGAACGGTATTCACAACTGAGGTCAGTCGTGAGTGTCTCGATGGTTTCATGGTGGCCATCAGGGAAGAGTGAAATGTCTTCTGTAATAGCGAATGAGCCGGATGTTTGCCATCCTTCTCCACCGTTAAAGGTCGTACTACCTGCTGCAGCATTGATTCCATTTTCAGCGTCTTGATGTCCATTTGCATCATTGAAATCAGTAATGATGTAGCGCGCGGGTTGGAAAATGACCCAATCAAGCCACGCCGTTGTAGGAACCGTTTCGGATTCACTCCACCCCCTCTCATCAGTGAATTCATTGGTAGCATGAACATGAACATCACTTGGCTGATTGCGCATAGCTTCTAATTCGGGATAGAGATCATGTGTCAAACCTTTGATGGTGAGCAATCCACCTTGGTCCCAGAATCCATCATCATACGTGTCCCATGTTGCAACAGTTGCAGCCGTTGAAATCAAGAGAGTTCCAACAAGGATTTGCTTTGCATGGCTTGGCTTGAATCCAGCACCCCATGCTTTAACCATCAATCCGCGAGCTAAGAAATAGATACATATCCAAAGGAAAACCCCCGTCATCACCCATGGAATTGAGTTGAAGGCATCAGCCACCCAAGGTTCTCGCGTTCCACATAACAGGTCGCCATGGCTGTCCAGTTTACAGAAATCTGAACGATTTTTCGCGTACAGTTCAAGGAAAATGTTGATTGAAAATACCGAGATAAACCAAATGTGAGCCAAATAAACAGCACCAGCAGTTGCAAACCAAGGATCTTCAACAGGTCGCTTTTCGCGTCCCCCAAGGAATGGAGGAAGTGCGAGGATACTTACTGGGATTCCAGTGAGTGCAGCACCCCACCATGCTGCGTTCCATGGGAAGACAGGTTGACCAACGATTTCACCAATGAAACCAGTTGGGACAGTGAATTGAGGGAGATACTCACCCCATCGCAAGTATCCATACGAGAACAATACATACCAATCAGGGAAAACGAATCCTGCTTGAGCATAAGGGTCGGCAGCACTGTGAAGTGGAGGAGGTATGAGCCATGCGTAAAACAGCAAGACAGATACCATGAAGGCGAGTAAAATCGCATCTCGGAGTACTTCATGAGGCCAGAAACCGTGTCCTGTGCGAGTACGCTTACGCTTACCTGCAACCTCTTGTAACTGCTCTTTTTCTTCCATGTAAGAAGTAGCAACACGCCCGAAATTTTCGATTAGTCCCATGTTATACCCTCCAATATCAATGCGGTTCAGCAATGCCTTGCACCCAGACAATAAATAAGTGGATAATGATCAGTGTTGTCACAATTACTGGAAGGATAAACACGTGAATGAAATACATTCGAGTGACCGTTCGAGCGGTAAGAGATGAGCCGCTGAAGAGAAGGGTAGCGATATATTTCCCAACCAACGGGCTTGAGTTGGCAAGGTTGATTCCGATAACTGCAGCACCATAAGCGAGAGAATCCCAGGGCAACAGATATCCAGAATATCCGAATACGATTGTGAGTGCCATCAATGCGACTCCAATCAACCAGTTCAACTCACGAGGGTTGCGGTATGCTCCAGTGAAATAAACGCGACACATGTGTAAGAAAACACTTGCTACCATGAAGTGCGTACACCAGTGATGGACAGCACGGATAATGTAACCGAACGGAAGTTCAGTCATGATGAATTGCATGCTGGCGTAAGCAGGTGAAGGGTCTCCTTCCCCTCCAGGAACGTAGTATATTCCAAGGACAGTCCCAGTAATGACCAAAATGATGAATGAAAGGAATGAAATTCCACCAAGACAATACAATGGATACCAATACCAGATGATTCGCAACTTATACTTCTCAGCGTGTGAGAGAGGCATTTGTCGGTGCATGTTGTAATATGCACCCTTAGACATGTTCCAGTAATCTTGCAGACGGAAACGGGTGTCAAGCCAAGAGAAGACCCACAGGAATAATCGTTCAGCGAAGCCCATCTTTCCAGTCGATTCAACCGCACGAAGGATTTCTCGCCGCGGGGTGTCACTGCTTTCTTGACGGAGGGTGAGAGCAACCAACACCACGACAAAAGCGATGAAGAACCAAAGAATCCAAAACATTGTTGTCATCATAATCACCTCAGTCGCAATACGTGTACCAGTCGAGATAGTCCGTGATGCCCTCGATAACATCTCCATTCAATACAATAGGAATAATTGGCAGTCCTACTGGTGCTGGACCTCCGGCTTTACGGATACCAGCATAGTTGAATGTAGCCCCATTTGAACGGTTTCGATTTGTGTTCATCTCCAACACAGTTGGGTCAAAGCGGGATGAGTGGCAGATGCAGAACAGTTTCGTTCCACCATCATCACCACCGCCGGGTGTCCATGAATCGTCAGTAAACGAATTCGAAACCAATTGCCAGCCAGGAATACAGCACAAGTGGGTGCAGCGGCCAAAAATCATAACCAAGTTGTCTGAAGGAAGTAATCGAGGATCAATGTCACTCAAATCTTCGAAGTGTCCAATTGTTTTACCGGTTTCATCAACACCTTCGGTATATTGGAATCGAGCCTTACCGTTTGAAAGTGGGGATGCGGCATATTTTGAGTGGTTCACATACGTCACGACAACAGGGACACCGTTCCATATTCCAGCCGCACCAGCTGTTTCAGTGTTTGACTTTGCCGCTTCATCGACAAAGTCTTGGCGCGTCATGACTTGTTCGTGCTTGGCACCATACCATGCCGAGTCTTCACGACCCTTCGCCCAGAACTTGACACCGAGTTCTCCTTCAGTGGAGCCTCCGGGAGGCAGTAAGATTGCAGAAAAACCAAGAACGCCTAAAGATGCCGCTAATACACCAGTTGCCGTATTGAAACCGTAGCGCAAGAATTGCCTACGATTCACCGAGGCAGATGTAGATGCCTCAGCAGAGCCCCTGGAAGAAGGGGCCGGTTTGAGGTCGTATTCACGTGCCATAGCAATCACCACTTATACTCCTTCCAATCTTTTTGGTGTTCAGGTACGAATTTATTCATTCCATGTTTGACGATGATTGTATCTGGGAGAACAAACTTGAGGTAAGCCATTCCCATGAGGCACAGAGTGACCAACATCATCGCAAGATGGTAAGCAAGTTGTTGCTGGTCCCAACCCTTTGCAAGGCCATAAATCATCGAGAAAACCCAGTAGCAAGACCAGAAAATACCCCATGCAAAGAAGATGATGATGAGGTTTGATGCACCTGATGGTGCAAGAGAGGCACTGACAATCGTTCCTGATTCAGCGAGATTGAACACACCGTGGTCAATAGCGGATTGCATTTGGTCTTCGGTGAGTGAAGCATCTTCCAACGCGTCTCGTGCATCTTCAACACTGACTTTGCCGCTGGCAACTTTTCTCAGCAACGTGGTGATTGTATCATCCATCATTGATCACCTCTTCGCATGAGTTTGTATCGCAGTCGCAACTGATTCGTTCGTCCAGTGTATGATGTAGAGAAACTGTATCGCAGCATTAATCCAGCGAAAATAACCACCAAAATCACAGCTCCGAAACCAAGCAGTCCAAGCCAGTGCGCTCGTAACTTCGCACCCATGTGGTGTAAGTCAACACCGTGATGGTCGGGTTCAGGTGGGCTAACATCTCCGTCTCCTGCAAACAGGGTTCGTGTTCCAAGTGCACTGGTAGCATCACTGCCCTCTTGCATTGAGAAAAGCAATTGATTCCATTTGTCTTCTTCAGCACCGGCGTTGTTCAGTTGATCTCCATTCACGGCGTTACCAGTAATCCAGAAGTCAACACTTCCAGTTCCAGTCTCTGGGGCTTGCCAAGTGAGTGTCCACATTCGGTCAGCATTACTGGCAGATGCTTCGGTGTGTGTGAGTGTTGTGACGTCGTTATCCCAATTTTGTAATCCATCGCCGGAGAGAACTCCTGCACTGGTGCGCATGGCAAACCCTGCGGTGTATGTTCCGCTCGCAGGTGGTCCACCAATGACCTGGAGGGTCAATTCATACGACTCTCCACCAATCCAACCATAAGGCACATCATCGAGAATAATTTGAACCGAATTATCAGCTGCACCATTGTGGCAAAGACAGCCGCCTTTCGCTACATCGTCGATTATTTCACCTGCGTTGTCTTGGGCTCCTCCAACACCGCTGTGAAGCGATGAAACAAAACCGGGGACAAAGAGCAAAACCGCAAGAACGAGGACAACCCCCGAACGTGTAGAAATTGTGCTTGCGCTCAATGCATCACCCACTGAAATGACCCACTCGCAAGTGCCCCTTAAACATTACCAGTGAACTCGGTTATAAATCTCTCCGCAGTCACCCGTTTTTTTGCGCTTAAAAACCGTTCATATTTCTATTATTTTGAAGCCATTTTACTCCTCAAAATCGCATCATTTTGACGCTTGAAGAGCGAGAGTTCTTGAAGGACCCCCTCAACCCCCGGCTCGATACAACGATGGCCGCCCACTTTGATAACACATACGAGCTGTCATCTGAGCAGCTTGAACAACTCGATCAGGCTGAGGAAATGATGCTTCGAAATGATCTTGGAGCAGCCGAGAAACTCCTTCTCTCAATGTTGGAATCCGAACCGGAATGCATCCCCGTACTTTCCAATCTTGGCCATTTGTATGGACGTCATCTTTCGGAGTTTGAAACTGCGATTGAGTATTACGATCGTGTTCTAAGTTTAGAACCAGATAATGCTTGGGCTCGAGATGCTCGTCGTCGATATCTGCGTTATGTCTGACAGTTTCATCACTGCAAAGTTCATTGATGTTCGGTTGAATGGCCTCTTATGGAAGCCTCTCACATCCTTATTGCTGGAGTGGGCGGCATAGGATGTTCTTGGGCGAAAGGAGCGCATGCTCGGTGTGAAGATTTCGCAGACATCTGCCTTGTTGATGCGGATGATTCAAGCTTTGAAAACAACGCTTCTGCTCATGTTCTGCGATTGGGACATGCTCTCGATTCGATGGGCTGTGCTGCACTTCCGCCTCTTGCAGAACAGCGAATGCGGGGGCTGTCAGCACTCGCCCGCACCGTTCTTGAACCCGTTGAACTCGTTTTGTTACTTGTCGGCCTTGGGGGTGGGACTGGTACCGGCGCTGCACATGAGTTTGCTCGTCAAGCGCGTCAATCAGGTGCTATTGTCGTCGCCGTTGCCGCCTTACCTTTCGATGTTCAAGAAACGAGGGCATCAATTGCAGATGAAGGCTTAAAGCGACTTGAGAAAAATGCTCATGTTACTGTTCGCCTTTCGCTTGAACGGCTTGCCAGACAGGCAAGAGAACGCGGAACTGCGTGGCAAATGGGTGCCGAATGGATTGAAGATTTAATCGAAGGTCTTGTACGCACATTGATGAGAATGGGCCTCATAAATCTTGATTTGATGGATTTACGAGCAATTGTAGAGAAGGATGGCGAAGCAACACTCCTTGTTGGAATTGGTAAACCAGATGACCCGGATGGGATTCTCGAATCTGCAATGATGGCTCCTCTCGCTGAACTTGATGTGGGGGGTGCTCAAGGTTGTTTGATACAAGTTGAAGGCGGAGTAGGTATGACGATTGGGCAATTAGACGAAGTTGCCAACATGTTTACCGAAGCTTTGGATCCGAATGCACAAGTGATCCTTGGCGCTCGCGTCAGCGAAGACCTTGAAGACACAATTCGAGTTGTTACCCTTCTCTCTGGAATCCAAACAGAATCCTAATCCTTCAATTCGATGACATCATCCCACTCGACATCTTCGCCAATCGTAGGGCCTTCATTTCCTTCCCATTCGACATCAAAGCTTTGTTCAAGGTCACTTTCTGTTTCTTCCGATGTGGATTCAGACTCTTCGTTGTCGGTTTCATCTTCGATTTTTGAGCGTAAAGATTGTGATTTGCGAGTTGAAGAGACGACCAAGTCATGACGATCAATGATTTGAACGAGTACACTCCTCTGCATCCAAGTGATTGTAATCAACGCAATGAGGTGTCCAGTGATCATAACATTCGTTATGTCATTGAAAGCCGTTGCCAGCATTGCCACGCTACCGGCATAAGCGTAACCAAAAGAAAGGCCCCAAGGGAGGGCATTTTCAGTGGATAGAATTTTGAATTTATCTCCAACAGACTGCGATGTGATTGACCAGATGGCCATGAAAACCGTGAACATCATGAGAAGAACTTCTTCGATGAACACTTCAATCGCTCCAGGAGACATAACTGATTGGCGCCACACCGTCAATAAATGCCATGTGGCGAAGATGTGTGCGAACATCGTCCATCGAAATGCGAACCTTTTCAATGCTTTATCGCGAAGTGCTATTTGACGGTATTTCCATGTCCAGGCCACAGTTAATCCGTAGACTGTGAGGGCCGCAATGAAAAATCCAATGTTTGAGAAGACAGCATCCATCACCACAAATTGCTTTTCGTAGAGCGATTGAAACGCCATTATTCCAATTGCAGAAAGGGCAAGAACGATAATTCCCTGAGTGGCAACCATGACGTTGATGTTTCCTGAGGTTGATTCCTTTTCTGGTAAATTTTTGGCAGCCCTTGAAGATGCCCATGAACCGAATGAACGTCCTTGAGCAACCGCCCAGAGAACAAAAAGCGAACCGAGACTCAAGGAGAATGCTGCTGGCAAGTCGAAGGCTGAATCACCTCCGAACAACAACAGGATTAGAATGGCAAGTATTGCTGCTGCGGATAAGGGAAAGATACAGATTTTGAAACTTGAAAAAATTCTGCGCAATGGGTTTTTCTTTTCTTGGTCGGAGGAATTATCCAAGGTAATCCACGACTTTACCCGTTCATTGCTCGAGAACACTGCAGTTATTGCATATCCAATGGAGAGTGAAATAAATCCAAGTGCTGCAATATCGCCGCTGTCTGATGCGTTCGCTATAGAATAAAGCAGAGTGGAGAGAAGTGAGATGAGTGCAAGATGCGGGAGAGTTTTTGGAGAGAGCAATGTTCCAATTAACCTGAGTAAAGAGGTTTCATTTGCAGCCAAATCTGTGAGAACTTGGTTCTCGATTGAGGGTAGTGCATCAGGTGCTGCTTCATCCTCCATGACCAGTCGTCTCATTCCTCTATTTTCATTCTATGCACGATTTTGACGGTCAAGGTCTTGAAGGAGGAGTCTATCCTCTGCATGATGGCTAAGCGTTTGTCAAAGGCATTGCGCGGAAAACGCAGGTGGGTTGGTGTCGAATGTTCAGACCAATTTTCTTCTCGCTCATCACTCGAAAAATACCTTCGTAGTGTACTTGCATCCATTCAGGTTTCGGAACAAATCAGAGTCATGGATTTTCATGCCAATGGTTCAGATGTTTCGCGTAAAGCATGCGAACAATTAGAACTCGCAGAGCAAAGAGGTTTTGCAATACTTGAGGTCCCACACACGGCCTATGAGGAGGTGCGTCGTTGTTTTGCAAGCGAGGAATCCTTCAATCTACATGGTATTCTCAGTCGCACAAGCAGTGGCAAAATTCGATTAGTTCGGGAACGTTTGAACATACCTCGTCCGATTCGCAAGCGTTAACACCATCACCTTCATTTGATTTCACCTGTTGGTCGTGATATGGCTGGAGGCGGAAGTGCACCTGCGATGAAGATGAGCGACGTCTTCATTCTTCTTGGTGTGACTTTCCTTCTCGGCGGACTGTTCATCCATGGTTTTGTCTCACCCATTGGGGTTGATTCAGAGAACGAACCTTACACGAATGGAGCATCATTGCTGAAAGGTGACTCTATGCAATTTACGATTGACGCCACAGATCAGTCGACTTTCAGCGTTGAGATTACTGATGAAGAAAGTGTAGTTGTCTTAATGGAAACATTTGTTGCTGCTGGTGGCGAATCTCAGTCTGTAGACTTTGAAGCAGATGAGAAGGGTTTCTATTCGTATTCAGTTGAGTTCACCGAAGGTTCTGGTGAAGTATTGGTCGACGTTGACCGTAAACTTGTCATTGATTTCATCATCTATCCTCTGGGAGCCATTTGCATCGTATTTGGAATGGCAAAAAGGCGAGATGAGCAGAGTAAAGAAACTCTTGATGCAGTTTTGATAGAAAGCGATTAATCGGTTGAATAATTCGACCAAATTATATGCTCACCATCTTCAATTAAATGTGATTTTTTGGAGCTGTCGATAAGCGTCATTTTGCCATCGAAATCTATCGACTGAAAAGACATCTCCATTTGTCTATAGAATGGTGTGCCAAGAAGTTCAATCGAGTCTAATAAAATCACAGAATAGTGGGTTAAAAAGTCACTCTTTTTGACCTTCAAAACTCCCGGTTTTTGTTCGAACCAAGATGCAACAGATGCTTGAATGGAATTCTCAAAATGAGGTAGTGAAGTTTCGTTGTTTAATTCATCAAGTGAGGCCACAGAAAAATCATTTTTGTAGTGTTCTTTTGAGGCGATATTACATCCGATTCCAAGAACGACTCGAGAAGTCTTTCCTCGACTGACACTTTCAATCAAAACACCTCCGACTTTCCGTATTTCATCGTCGATTTTTAACAAGGCATCATTTGGCCATTTGAGTACTGTTTCTTGTTCGGAACTCAAACAGGAATTGATTGCTTCATGCAACGCAAGACCACCTTGAAGTTGCAGCAAACCGGGGCTTGGAATTGATTTTTGGTCGTGAACAACCCATGATCCAGCGAACGCAACATCTTCGTGCGACCATTTTCGCCCTCGGCGTCCATGCCCAGAGAGTTGACGACCAGCCTGGAGAAATGTCCCCGTTCTATCATCTGATTCGAGCAGAGCAGTGTTTGTTGAGCCAATTTCGTTTTCGAATAATTTCTGCTGAAGCTCAAAAGGTCGCCACAAGGCGAAAACTTCCAAGCATTCCCCGCCATCGAGTATTTGTGTTGAAACGCTACGTATCGCAAATCCTTCTTTGATAGATTTTTTACGAATATCCTTGCTTTTTTCATTACGTGATACGAGGATCAAAACAATCCCACCTTCGGCAAGGATTGTTGTTGTCTTGAGGAGGTTTAGTAGACGTGCGAAAAGTCCTTTTTCGTCAGTGTCGAGGAGTGCTGCTTCTTCCAGGGGTCCGAGGTGAGGTGAATCCTTCACAGGTACCAGATAAGGAAGATTCCAAATGATGACATCATGAGGTTGATTACCCGCCCATTGTGTTACCTCTCCATCGATGAGTGGTCCCGGGCCGCCTTCATTGACTTTGATTTGAATTCTGTTTTGTTCAGATGAGTTTCTGCTGCTTGCCACGGCAAAGGGGTTGATGTCGCATGCGGTCACAGAAAACCCTATTTGTGCTGAAAAAAGTGAAAGTGCTCCTGATCCACATCCGATCTCCAGCAATTTTTTCCCATGAGGTTCTGGGTGGTTATTGAGGACATGTGCTAACATATCTGTATCTTCACGAGGAGGGTAAACTGTAGGAGGGATGGTGAGGGAAATTTGGCGGTTCTGAGGGGTGACCCATATACGATGCTCAGCTCTCCTATCGAGCCGTTCAATTTCTTGTTCGGCGTCATCCGAACCAAAGTATCCTTCGTCGAGCATTTTGTCCATTTCAAGCCAACCATTCTGAGTCTTTATGACTATCCAATGTCGTCAAATCGTGCAACCCGACGCTAAAAGCAATATTTTAATCATGGAAGATGCAGCAAAAACAAACGACACCTCTGCATTATGGTGCAAAGTCGAAGTAGCGCAAGGTATAAGAACAGTTGCAAAGTCGGGCAAAAAGCCCAAGTTGTTATTTTGGGCCTGTAGCTCAGTCAGGTAGAGCGTCGGACT
>CALCOP010000046.1 GCA_937897365.1 uncultured euryarchaeote | reverse complement strand
CGGTTATAGACCTTAACTCTCATTGTGTCCACGCTTAATGGAAGTCGATGGTGTTCGAAAATAAATTTTATCACACCGCATATGCCAAAAAAGAGGTCACTTGGAAGACCCAGTTTTCGTTTTTTAACATCACCTTAATCTTAGCTTTTCGACCGATCCCCCGCTGCCAAAATGCAATCAAAATACCAATTGTATGGGGTAAGAGAGACGATGGAGTAAGTTCAAATTCAACACCCCCCTGTTCATCGAGAGAACGTACTTCGACAAATGAACCTAATCCAAATGGCTTCAAATGTGCCTCCACAAGTTGGCCCCAGCTTGCCAAGTCTTGGATATAAATCGGCCGTTCACTCAAAGAAACCATATCGTTCATTGCAAGGGAAGAAAGGCGAATTAAGAGTGCATCAGAGGGTTTGAAGTCGTCTGGGAATTCCCACGATTCAGCCTCTTTAACAATCTGTAAGCCCTGCATATTTACAGATTCAAACAACCTTTGCAATACCCCCACAGGCAACAGAAATGATTGCTCGCCGGAATGCGACCATCCATATTCACTTGCGTGTAAATCAAGGGAAAGTCCACTTTCATAGATTGGCTCAAAGTTCGATGACAAAGTTTGCCAATAGAAATTCGGTGGTGCTGGTGCGAGTGACAGAGAGCGATTATCATCATCAGTCTCAAGTTGGATTTGAACATTTGAAACTTGGCGCCATTGGACCTTGAATCTTTGAGATTTTATCATCTCTAAAGTAGCAAGAGCAAAACCACTGCACAATGGTGCGAGCAAATGAGAGAAAACAGTATTGTGTATGTGAGAATACAAACCCCAACCCTTAGTTTTCCACCTTCTGTGGACGATTGACTCAATTCTTCTTTTCTTCATGAACCAACCGATATCCAAAAGTGAGGATTCGTTGAGAAAATACTCCTCTTCATCGGTAGCTGCATTCATCAATTTACGGCCAAGTGGGATGCCTGCATGTGACTCAAAGGACAACCACCATCGCTGAAAATCGATAATCTTCCATACGGTATGGAAATGTCCATGAGAATCACGAACTGAACCATCGCTGAAGCACTTGAAATCTTCGTTTATCAACGAGAAAAGATTCGATGAAGAAGGTGAAGATTCTTCATCGATCATGGTCGTCCCTCAGAAAGGATAACCGCTAGCATTCTCTTCATTGAAACAATAACGGATGGTTTGAAAATTTGATTTTAATTGAGCAACATCCTTTCGCACCACATTTGGATCTTCTTGATGAAGCAAAACACGCGCATACAATCGTGCGACCTCTTGCATCTCAAGCTTCCCCATACCTACTCGAGTCAATTCTTGTACACCAAGACGAAGCCCCGAGGGCGTCATGGCTTTGGTATCTCCTGGAAGCATATTCATGTTGGTAATAATGCCTGCTTCTTCAAGCAAAACTGCGGCTTTCGCACCTGCCCCTGAATCAGTATCACCATGACGCGTCAGAACTTGGTGAGACGCTGTATAGTTTCGAGATTCGGCAAGGACATCAAATCCTTCTGCGGCCATTGCAGACCCAAATGCTTGGGCATTTGCGACAATATCACTTGCGTAGGCTGAACCGTATTCTTCGAATTCTGCTAAAGCGACGACTTTACCCGCAACATGGTGGAGATGATATGATGAACAAACACCCGGGAAAATAGCGGTATTCAACCTTCTATGAAAGGATTCATCTTCGCTGGAGGAGAGAAGGAACCCTCCCTGAGGACCTGGGAATGTCTTGTGAGATGAACCAGTCATAAGGTCTGCACCTTCCCGCAACGGATCCTGGAAACACCCTCCTGCAATTAATCCTAACACATGTGCACCATCATACATGACTGAAGCACCAACTTCATGTGCAGCATCTGCAATTTCACGTAATGGTGTTGGGAAGAGGAAAACCGATTGTCCGACCAAAGCAACCTTGGGTTCGACTTCTCGTATGAGAGCACACGCACCATCTACATCTGGTTCCATTCGTTCTTCATCCCATGGATATGTCGACAAATCAAGATCTCGAAGTCCAACTGCGCCCATTCGGGCATGCGAAATGTGTCCACCGTCAGCAGTCGAAACTGCAGTTATTTTGTCCCCGGGCTTAGCTAATGCCTTCAAAGCAGCAATGTTCGAAACAGTTCCAGAGATGGATTGTATATTGGCAAATGGAGCATTGAACACCTTTTGAGCCAAATCAATTCCTAGACTTTCAATTGTATCAAAATCATTGCAACCCTGATAATATCGCTTACCTGGAAGACCCTCTGCATACCTTCCATGAAGGTCACTCGCCACAATCTTTTGGACCATCGGAGATACAATGTTTTCAGACGCAATCATACCGAGTCCATTTCGATATAAATTCCCGCTTGAAGCTGTTGCATTCATGACTACATGAGCCTTAGAAAGAGTTGTTTGATTCGGAGTCCATGTCCCACGTTCGCGCTGCATGAACCGTGTTTGTGGAGTCGGTCTTTGAAGTCATTGATGGCAAACAATGGTCAATTAAATGAAAGAAAATCTTCATCATCATCGCTCGTAGCATCACGAAGAGTGGATGGGCGTACATTTGGCCCGGGTATTTTACTGCCAACATTAACCATCGATGCTGAACTCGGGCGCTGTTGCTTCCGTTCAGAGATACGTGTATTCGTTGGAATACCCCTACGATCTAAATTGATTTCAGATACAGGTCGATTTCTTGCTCGAGATGGACCGGCTCGAGACGCTTTCTTACCTGTTTTCTTCTGAATGTATTGCGGACGTCCACGATAAGCAACTGCACCGATAAGTCGTTCAAGAACAGGTACATCAGCACCTTCTTCTTTAGGACGCTTGAGCCACCAGCCTTCGCCAAGAGGTTGCAATCGCGGAGGTCGAGACTTCGACATGGATTTTGATTGACGCTTGAGACGTGCTTTAACTGACTTTTCAGAATCGCGTGGCAGACGCTCTGTCATCCAGCCAGGTAAACCTACATCAAGCACAACGCCATTGACCGTGACCAGCATACCTGAAAGGAGTAAGTGCGTTCCTACAGGAATATTGGCACGCTCAGGCTGAACCTTAAACCGCTTCATACGCTTCGAATACGCAACAAGTGCCTTCTGATCACGATGACGGATAACCCGTTGCTGTTGACGCTTGAAGCGCTTTCCACCAAACTGAATCATGAACAATGTCAGAACAACAAGAATTCCTTGGGCTTGTCCAACTTCTTGTGAAATGTAAATTCCAAGAACAATCCATGTTGGGATAAGTACGAGGAGGTGGAATATTGTGTTCAATATGCTTGCTCGATAAATTGGCGGCATCCCCCTTCTTGTGGCCTCATGAGATGCAATCAAAACATTCGCATTAATCGCCTCATCCATGCCACCACGAACCATCAATCCAGCAATAGCGTTGACTGGAGCAGAATTAATCCACTTTCTCAACTTCTTACCTTCGCCAACTGCAAGAGAGACTTCCATTTCTTCTTCGTCGACAATCTGGCCAAGAATACTGCTCAATGCAAGGACACGAGGGTCTTGTGGGTCACTTTCTTTGAGTTCTGTCAAAATCGAACGGGCGCTGTGCCAATCTCCCTTGTCAATAAGACAAAGTGAAGCAGCAATACGTGGTCGAACTCCGGTGGGCTCATCACGGATAAGTTTCAATGAGAGTTCAAGAGCCTCATCGTGCTTTCGCTGAGCTCTCATCAAGGATATCATCGAAAGTTGTGCGACTCGCGTCAATCTGTCGTTGTGAATAGTATCATCATTAGGTGCTGCTTGCCAACCCCTTAGCATACGCATCAAAGACTGAAGGTGGTCGATGCAAGAATTATTTTCCCAGTCCCAAAAGTCGTCATCGGTAACCATTCCCTGCCATGGGTCGAGCCATTCGCATACAAATGCTAGCAATTCAGGTTCATCGTATCCTTCCGGCTGTTGCAATCCATGCAGAGCTTCACGCGCAGCGTCTAATCTCCGAGATGCCATGTATCCAACAGCGACAATCATGCGAGCAACATCGTCTTCTCCACCTGCCTGTGCGAGAACTTTCCGTGCTTCTTCTATTGCTTTCGGCCATAAACCGCGTAACGCAAGTTCCCACATGTGAGCACGTGCTTTCTCATGTCGCACAAGTGCGGAATCACCCTCAATTGACCGACGCTGGAATTGAATAAGCCCATCGAGGTCTTCAGATATCGCAGCCTCATCAACCAATTCACGCATCCAATCTCCACCGGCGAATTTTACTGCGCCTTCACGACGTTCATCCGGATTCAAATCAAAACGGAGTTTGAGAAGTGGAGAGTAACGGATAATGGAAAGCAGCCAAGTGAATAAAAATACAGCCTGTCCAAAGGCGATGAACATCCATGTTGTCAGCAATCTGTTTCCTTCATCGAATCCGTTTTGCTCCAAGATATCTGTGAATGGCATCAGATCTCCAAATTCTTTGTAACAAACCAGTACGAGAAGGAGAACCGTGTAGCCTGAAAATCCTGCAAAAGCAAAGGTTAGTTGACGTGTTTGAGCCTTGACTTCGGTTCTAATTTCACGTGGAGAATCGAGTGTGACCCCAAAGAGACCTCCGAATGATTGCCCACCCAGAATCAGGTTGCGCGTCAGTTCAAAAATGAATGCAAGACCAACAATTGCGATGTTAAGCGAGAGATACAAAGACAAAAACTGAGGCATGGCCTTAATGAATTCCCAATGGAAGAGTAACTCCGATATCAGATCGATTCGTTCGTAAATCGAATGGCCAATAATACCCCCAAAGTTCAGAACTTCAGTAGCATTAGCCGGTTTGTTGAACAAGACA
>CALCOP010000045.1 GCA_937897365.1 uncultured euryarchaeote | reverse complement strand
GGTGATTAAAATCAGGAAAAAGAGTGCCGAAGATCCCATGCTTGCAATCGAAGCTGCTCTTGCTGGACATCGAAGCATGAAAATGGTCACCGTCGTTGATGAGGATATCGATATTGGCGACCCAGTTCGAGTAGAATGGGCAATGGTGACCCGATGGCAACCCGATAAAGACACTGTAATTCTATCCAATCAAAAAGGAAGTTCGTTGGACCCATCACGTGATGATGACGGACTTACTGCAAAAGTTGGTTTTGATGCAACCCTACCATGGGGTGTCGAACATGATGGTTTCATGTCTGTTCAGTGAACAAGTGAGCGAAGAAGTTGAATGTTGAGAGATGGTGTGTAGGTCATGGCTGGGGAAAATGCAGACCTTTTGCAGCATCCACGCCGTAACTTGGGAAATCGCTATCGTTCACAAGCGCAAAAGTTTGTTCGACTTGCCTCTAATGACCCTGATCGCTTTGAGGAAAACCTTGCTTGGGCTGAACAGAACGCACGTCAAGCACTTCTCCATGATTTCACCGATGAAAGAAATTGGCGCTGTTTGGCGGACATCAAGGTTGTTAACGGCGATGGATTGGGTCTGTGTGCTGTTCTCGAAGATATTTTTATCGTATTGGGGAGAGATGCCGAACAAGTTGAGCAACTCAAAGAAGTTGATTTTCTCATGGTAGGACTTGAATTGCTTGAAGCTGCATTTGCACGAGACCCACTTGACCCTGACACTTGGTGGTCTAAATTTGAAGATTCAGCGACACAAGAAGGGGAACTCGAAGATTTTGCCCAACGTTGCAGGCGTTTAGATTTCAGCGATCAACGAGCAAATATCGTGTATGGCCGTAGACTTGAACGCTTACGTGCAGGAGGGCATGAAACTCTCTTCATCGAACTTTCCCGTCATCTTCTTGCCCATCGCCCAAATAACCACGAACTCTGGATGGAATTAGGCCGTCTTTATGAACGCAGAGAAGAGATGGATGAGGCATGGTCGTGCTATGACCATGTACAGCAATTACAACCCCATCAAAACCCCCGAGATTTGTTTTTGCAGCGAATTACTGGTCGAATGCTGGGTGAAGAAGAAAAACCATGGACAACACCGAGCATAGAAAAACGGTCTCAATTTTTAGATCAAATGCTCCAGCTTTCTCAGCGAATATCGTCTGTAGAGGAGGTCATTGAAACGGCTCCAATTGTGCAGGAAGAGATAAGTTCAGTTCACCCTGATTTGACTCGGCTGCAATCTCTCATGTCTGCAGGTGATGCATCCGAGGCATTCTTCCTCGCTCGAAGACTCGTATCACAGGGAGAAGCATGGGCGGAAGAGTGGGTTGAGAGAGCCAAAGAAAATTTCTGAGGCGTTGAAATGAAGGTTAGCAAGAAGCCCGTCTTTGTTCTAGCGTGGGTTACACTTGCATCCGATCGTAACAAAGAACTCGGGAAAGGAGGAAAAGTTGTCTTTGTAGAACATCCTAAGCGAGGATGGGAAATACCCGGTGGACATCTTGAGGAGGGGGAAAATCCTGAGCAAGCCTTACTTCGTGAACTCAAAGAAGAGACCGGCCTTGATGGTATTATCACACACTGGAATAAGGAATACTATCCTCAAGGATGGGTCGCTCATGTTACGACAGAGACTGCAGAACCACTGGAATGGAATGTGAGTGACGACAAGGTTCGCTCAGTAAAATGGTGGAATGAGATCCCACCATTGATTGAATGGACACGTGAAGAGTTTAGCGATTTATCCGAATGGTGTTCAAGTCTATAGATTAAACTAAGGTGAGAGTCGATAAGCGCAGATTCCATAAAACCTTCAACTCTTCATCCACAACACAATTTTGCACAATAGCCACCAACATCGGGTCTTCAATTTCATCAGGGTTCTGAATCAATGATGAAAAATGTTTCATCTTTCCAAGGCGATCGGCAAGGCTGACCATGGCACGTAAATCAGGTCTGTCATCTCCAGAGTTTTCCTCGGGTAAATGTGTGAAGCACCACTCAAACACAGCGTGAATGTCATCGGGGTGGACCTTAATCTCACGCAATTCTTCTCCAGCGTCCCTTGGTTTTGCATTTTCAACCTGAATGTGCATTTTTTCTGCAGAATCATCGATAAAACTACTTGCAAAATCAAGGAACAAAGCTCCTCCTTCAATCGCCATGCCAATTTGTTTGGCCTTGAGAGCGAATGCATGGGCGTTCCATGCGTGTCGCACTGAATCGAAACTGTGACCTAATGCAGCACATATCCGACTGGCACCAAGTCGTGAGAGGGCGACGGTCTCATCAGCATGTTTGCCATTTCGAGGAATATCGGAATATACTGTTAGAGCCATCAATGGTTCTCCACATGCAGAATGGAGTGCTGCCTTGTTGATGAGAGAGAGGTCATGATCTCGACTTGCGAGGGCGACTGATTTCAAGCGAGTTTCAGCCCAAGTGAGGTCTTCTTTCGCAGCCTCAGTGTCACCAAGCTCGTATTTCGCTAATCCGAGTTCCATTCGGAGACGACCTTCAAGTGCTAAATCTCGCGTATCTGGATGGCGAGTGATTTCAAGGGCTTCTTCGATGGCTTGCTGAAGCCGTGTATCACCTAACATTCGTCGCCGAACCAGAGACAGAGTTGCTTTTTCTGACGGCGTCAAAACAGTGTCAATGAGATCAAGTAATTCTGCAGCATCCAAAAAAAGAGCGGCCTCAGCAAGTGGCAGCCAAGTCGACCAGTTCATCTCATCACGCCATTTCTCTAATGTATCGATATCAACAGGACCTTGCTCACGCCATCTTGAAATGAAGTATCCAGGTGCACGGGGTACATCGATTTCAGACATCAAGCATCACTTCTTTTTATTGTGGCGACAAGTGCGATAAATGAAGATTCTGCTGCAATTCTATCCACTTTCCCACTCCATCCAGCAGCGCCGTCATGGCCCCCACCCTCTCCACCTATTTTTTCCGCAACACTGGCCATTATGTCCCCAAGATGAATACCCATCTGGGTCGTTTGACGTGAAGCACGTGCTGTTAACCTTGTTTGACCATCTCTGAATCGACTGACTAATGCAATTTCGGCACCAGTGCCAATAAGTAAACCCGCCAACCGACCTTCAAGCGTTCCGGAATGAGTATGGACAATGTTCCACGCTCCCGATTCAAGCGAAACCGCTCGACTTAGACCTCTCAGCAGGCTACCACGTTCACTTGGCGATGTTGTTTCTGATTCGACAAATTCGAGGAAGGAAGCGTAATCTAAGTCATCACCCGTTAGTACATTTACTGCAGTCTGAAATGCACCACTGTCTGCATGTCGAAACCTTCCCGTATCGGTGAGGAGCCCAGCGAGGAGCATTTTTCGAACAACAAGTGAACGGGATTGAGGTGAATATGTCGTGAGATAAGAGTCAACAATCTGAGTCGTCGCTCTTACATCCCATTGTAGCAGGAGATCTCCATCATTCAACTCCCAATCACATGTAGAATGGTGATCGAGAATGCACACTGGAATCCCAGGGGGTAGTGAAAGTCCAATTTGCCCAGATGCAGCAGCGTCGACAACAATAATGCCACTGAGAGACTGAGGCCATACGGTTTGGTGCTCTGATAATTTGCGGAACGGTGCATGAAGTGATTCAACCATCCTTTTCGCTGTTCGTCCAAGATGTAAGCCACAGGCCATCATGTTTGGGTGGGCTGATGAAAGGGCAATAGCGGAACCGATGGTATCCATATCACCGTTTTTCCCAGTAACGACCGGAACGGCACCGTTGGAACATGCCGCAGTTAACCAATCATGGAACGATTTAAGTTCAGATGATTGAACGTCGTTGAGTTTCATGCGTTTTCAGTCCCCGCAAGCATTTCTTTCAATTGATTGTACGTTGCGAGTAATTCTGCTTCACGCTCAGTGAAGCGTTCAAGGTGTTCCTTCAAAGCAACAAGGGTTTCTTCAAGTTCTCTGACCAGCTTTGGGCGGTCTGAAACCTCGACCAACACTCCAGACATTTGTTGATGTAAGGCCAAATCTTTAGGCTGCTTTTTGACGTTTTCAATCGTTGCCTCTAATTCAACAACTTGTGCACGAAGGTTCGCTACTTGTTGACGAGCAGATTGAACTTCGTTGACGACGACTTGGAGTTGCTCAAGATTATCCATGCTCTCACCTGTTTGACTCAATGGGTTTGGGTTGATGAACCCTCGGACTTGATTGAAAGAGAAGAAAGAAGTGAGTCAACAGCGATAATTCCACGCATTCGGGTATTCCACATCGCACGTAAATCCTTTGCTTTTTGTTCCGATAAGTGGAAAACAAAGTTTTCATTGGTGGCGGACCACTCAATCTCTTCATCGGTGACCAATGCATCTGCGAGGGCCTTTGTGTCTTCATAACTCTTTGACTGAACGCTAAGGGAAAGCGACCAATTTGAAGTCATTGAAAACACTCCATTGAGTGTAATCACTCTTCTTCAGAGATTTCACCAGCAGCCAAAGCACGCTCGTAATCGAGAGCTGCTTGTTGAGCGATGAATGCCATATCTGCAGTCGTTGCACCTTCAACCGAACGTCGTAGAATACGATTGTTTGTGTCGGATGCTCGAGTGAATGGTTCCCATGCACCACCTGCAAAGGTGTGGTCACACTTTGCGCAATGCCAAATTCCAACCGAAACTCGGCGGACTTTGCGGTATTGGCAAACAGGACAGGTGTATTTTGCAGTCTTCTTTGCTAATGCGGCACCAGCATTTCGTCGAACGGAAACACCATATCGTGCTCCAAATCGTGCTGTTGCACCTGCTTTTTGTGTTCGCTTTGCCAATCAGTTCCCCTCCTGGGTTGCTACGAGTTTACGAAGTTCGGAGCATCGTTGATGCGCCACCTCGAATATCTCTGCAAATTCGGCCGGCGTGAACACCCCTCTTAACCCCTTTTGTAGGGAGTGAAGGTGTCCTTCGTCTCCGAGTGTTATGTGAATTCGCTCATCTCCACCGAGTTCTTCCTCTTCGGATGGGTCGTAAACATAGCGTCCTCCAACCCGAGTAAACGATGACATAATAGGCGTGCCGTTGACCTTTAGAGTGTGGTCTTCTCCAACATCAAACCGCTCAGCAGGAACCACTGCTGTTCGTAGAGCAGCAATTGCAGCAAGGCCACATGCATCGAAAATATTTCCTCCATCAGAAAGGACATGGATGTCAATCATAATTCCCCAAACTTTCTCTCCAGGGACGATACACAAACTCTCCATATCAATGCAACCAGATTCGCGAATGCCACGATCGACAACACGGCCTAATTCAATTGATTGAGGAGACGGTGGTCCAGGTTCGTATTTTCTGTGTGCTACTGGGCGTAGTTCAGCACCACACATCAGCGAGCCTTGAGTAGGGCGGTCTGGCCATGGTGTGCGAAGTTCAAATTTAACTCCAGCATAGACGATGGTTTTACCCAAAACGACTTTCGCTGAACCTTCAGCATTGTAAAGGCAATCAACTTCCAAACTGACATCGCGCCCTTCCCACTGTCCACGGCCATCCATACGTTGTCCGTCTTCAGCTAGACGTGCGAGTTCTTGTCGAAGAAGAGTTGGAACCAATTCTACCATCAGTTTTCACCTCCTTCATACCTGCGCTTGAGCGCATCCACCATGATTTCGTGAATTTCGGCAGCAGCTTTGAAATTGTATTCCATTGCTAGATTAAATTCCTCAGGTGAAAGATCTCCATCCATCTGAAGGAAAGCAATTTCTCCAGTATTTGGCAGAATTCCAACAGGCAAATCTGCTTGCCCGTAGTTGTCCTCAGCCTTGTCAAGGTCCAATACGACAGTATCTTCGACTTTACCGGATGCGACTCCAACAATCAAATCTCTCATTGGTATTCCAGCATCCGCAAGAGCAACAGCAGCGGCGGTAATACCTACGCATCGAGTACCTGCTTCAGCAGCCAGTATCTCGATTTCGACACGAATTTTTGAGCGAGGATAGCGTTCAACAAGAACGACTGACTCAAGCGCTTCTGCGGTTACCTTCGAAATTTCTCGTGATCTTCGATTAAAACCCGGTCGAATTCTGTCGCTCGTTGAAAATGGTGCCATGTTGTAGCGTACATCAATGACTGCTCTGTCTTGGCGCTGAATCTTTCGAGGATGGGCCTCCATAGGACCGTATACGGCCGCAACAGCCACATTGAGTCCGTGAGTTACCATTGCAGAACCATCTGCAGCAGGAAGAATTCCTGCTTCGATAGAAACCGGTCGCATTTCGTCAAGCTTGCGTCCGTCCAGTCGTAGACCGTCGTCGCGTAATAATTGTACATCACCATATCCGCCCATTAAGCATCACCTTTTTTTGGAGCATTTTTTTCAAGAGCAGTTAATTCTGCTTCGAATGTGTTCTTGTGTCCTGATTCTTGAATCAGTTGAATCGCTTGGCGTGCCCAAGCGGTTCCTTCAGCATCACCGTCAACCCAGACTTTGCCGTTTTCTCCGACAATAATTCGACAGTCACTCGCTTCTCGAAGTCGTTGCAAAGTTGCATTTCCTTCTCCTCGAATTCGGTCGATGTGATTGATTGGAACAGAATGTACAGACCCTTGATTGAGCCGACGTAGTCCAACTCCTTTCATGGTAAGTACGACATTGTGGCACTCGTCAACTTCTTGGACACGTGCAAGTACAACATCTCCAATTCCCATGTGTTGCCGCGCAGCACCAAATTCGACTTTCCAAGGAGCCAATGACATTGGCAGAAGACCTTGGAAAGGGCCGTTGATATTCATGAACCATAGATTGTTTCGAACTTCGGCGACTGTTGCTACTATAAGGTCTCCTGAACGTGGCATGTAAGCACTGTTAATGGGGTCAACGGAGACCGTGTTATTGAGTTCTTTTACCCACCCGAGTCGGGTTGCAATGATTGTATCGTTTTGTGCAAGTGCACCACTTCCTACGCGCATCCCGGCAGATGGCCCGATAGCCATACCCGGGGTCACGAGGCGCAGCTCGGCGCCGTTTTGACCGTTGGACATTTCTTTCTCTCCATTCTTGGCGAATCGCCATCCCATGATAAAGCCGACCCTTCGAGAATCTATTCGGGTAGCAACTCAAACTTACAATTCTCTAAACTCTGAATCAGAAGATTGGCGCATAATTTTACCAATTATCGAATCCTTCATTCCGGCTGGAAGTTCAATAATCGCCGCCCAAGTTCCGTTTTCGAGCCACTGTTCTTTCTCCATATATTGTCGTAGTATTCGAGATGCTGAACCATAGGCTGAACCGGGGACACGAATCGCCAAACGGACGGACTCAAAGGAGAGAGGAATCATCGGCTTCAGCAATTCAATCGCATCCTTTACTTGGTCGTCCAAGCGTTTGAACGGATCGACAGAATACCTCGATTCTTCAAGTGCCAATTCAATACGGGTTTTCGGGTGTGGACTTTTTGATTTGGGGTCAACAGCCATCGTATGAATTTCATGGACAATTTGTTGACGCATTTGTTCAATCCTCGCCTTTCTTTGAGCGGTTGTTAGTTGAATACTTCCTTTTGACAAGATAATTTTAGTAATTTCGAAAATGTCTTGCGAGCCAAATGTGTTTTCAATAGCATCTTCAGTCGGTCTTTCAGCACCACGGATATCATGGAACACCTCATCCATAGCGAGAAACTGATTCAAATCGACAGAGGAGGGGTCGGCTTTGAAATCTTCAACCAGGTCTGGATCAACGAGGAGTTCGTATCTCTTTCCGCCTTTTTCCATTCGTGCAAGAACGGCATCGTCTAAACTCACCATGTATCTCCCTCATTCTTTGAGAACGGGAGAAGGCCTTTGAACGTGGTCATTCAATTTCAATCTTCCAACGGCTTAAGTCGGTCAATCTGCTTATTGACTTCAGAACGGTCGAGAACTCGGTATCCATCTGCATCAACAACGGTTACTTCAACTGCTTCACGGTTAAGTTCGGTATCATTGGCGCTGCGAAGTGCCTCAAGTCCGAGTTTCATTGCTGCGTTAAGTGTGAGACCTTCTTTCCAGTTGGACTCAAAGAATTCAATGACGCTATTACGGCCGCTTCCGATGGCTCCAGCATGATAAGACTGGTATGCACCGCTTGGGTCGGTCTCATAGAGGTGGATTCCATTATCATCGACTCCCCCGATGAGGAGTGCAGTTCCAAATGGCCGTGAACCACCGTATTGGGTGAATGATTGCTTGAAATCACAGAGTTTCTTGACAAGAACATCAACTGGAACACTGGCAGCATATGTGATGCGATTGACTTGGGCATCTACTCGTGCACGAGCGACAAGTTGGCGTGCGTCTGCTACAAGACCAGAGGTTGCAATTCCGATGTGGCCATCAATTTTGAACATCTTTTCAATCGATTCTGGGATGATAAGACGACTCACAATACGCTTATCACAGACCAAAACCACACCATCGCGAAACTTCAATCCAGCGGTTGTTGTTCCTCGCTTGACTGATTCTCTTGCGTATTCAACTTGGAACAATCGTCCGTCTGGGCTGAATGTCGTAATTCCGTGGTCATATCCTCTTCCGCTTGGCTGCATGTCGTCACTCTCAATGTTCCGTTAAATCGACGCTTTATGAGGATGAGGGTTCACGTGAATGAATCATCGCTATAAGGCCGATACACAATGCTGTGTCCGCCACCCCATTTGAACCCTCACCCAAACATGCTCCACCCCTAAACTCTTCAAACATTACATCTTAGCAGATTCATGCGAGTCGCAGTATTGTCTTCAGGAGGGAAAGATTCAGCTGCTGCTTGGTGGTGGGCTATGTGCAAAGGATGGGACATAACCCATCTCATCACCGTACGAATCACTGGTGGAGATTCATGGATGTTCCAAGTTCCAGGGACGCATCTGGTTGAGTATCAAGCGAAACTTGCTGGAATTGAATGGATTCAGGTCGACTCAAAGGGAGAACAAGATACCGAGATTGAGGATCTCGAGATAGCCCTGTCGAAATTGAATCTCGACGGAATCGTGAGTGGAGCATTGCGTTCTGACTACCAAAAAAGTCGAATTGAACGAATGGCTGAACGCTTAAACATCAAGAGTTGGACTCCCCTATGGCATCAAAAGAGTCGTTCTCACATGCAAGGTCTCATCCAAAACGGTTTCCAAGTTTTCATCACTGGAGTGAGTTGCGAAGGGCTTGGGAAAGAATGGATTGGCAGAACTCTCGACACTTCATCGCTTCAAGAATTGGAAACCCTGTCAGGAAAGTATCGATTCAATGTCGATGGAGAAGGCGGAGAATATGAGACGCTGATTACAGCTGGTCCGCACATGCCTGGGCGATTAGAATTGGACGGTGAAGTTCAATGGGATGGCCGAAGGGGCATATTTGAGATTCAACATGTTCACTGTATCGCTTGACGGGCAAGTGCAACGCACTCATCGACAATCTCACCTGAAACTCCGATGTGATTCGAAGGTTCAAACATCGCTTCTAACTCCTCGGCAGTAAATGCTGCGGCAATAGCAGGTGTGCGACTGCACACATCAATCAGTTCAATGTTTTTATCTACAGCCTCAAAAGATGCAGCACGAAGTATTTCATGTGCTTCATCACGTGGAATTCCATGATCAACCAAGTCAATCATGACCTTTTCTGCCATGACCAGACCTTTTTGTGAATGAATGTTAGCGAGGCAACGTTCTGCGTCAACCCACATGTTCTTCAAAACATCACGAGTTTTTGCCATGACGTCTTCACATAATGCAGATGCGTGTGAAAGAGTAAACCGCTCGCTGCTCGAGTTCGCCAAGTCACGCTCATGCCAAAGTAATGCGTTTTCATAGGTAGGGATAATCATAGCACGAACAATACGTGCAAGGCCGCTTGCGTTTTCCGATTTGATTGGATTCTTTTTGTGAGCCATTGTAGAAGAGCCAACTTGCTTTTCGACATCAAATCCTTCACCGGCTTCACGTATTTCCGAGCGTTGAAGGTTACGAACTTCTTGGAGAATTTTCTCACAACTCGCAGCGACATTTGCCAACCATGATACATACTCGATGTAGCGGTCACGACCGACAACCTGTGTAGTTGCTAAGGGCACTCCAAGGCCGAGGTGAGTTAAGATCAAACGTTGCAATTCCCGAGCGTTTTCACCTTGTGCAGCGCCAGTACCGACTGCACCGAGGAATTTACCAACTGAGATACGAGGAGATGCTTCATCGAGACGAATCAATTGACGGCGAAGTTCATCGAGCCAAACCGCTGCTTTTAGACCAAAAGTGATCGGGACCGCCGCTTGACCATGAGTTCGACCAAGCATTACGGTATCGCGCTCTCGTTCTGCTACATCTGCACAAACACCGATGAGTAAACAAAGTTGCTCACGAAGCAGAATGATGCTGTCTCGAAGTTGCAGTGCGACGGCTGTATCGACGATGTCGTTCGAAGTTGCACCAAGATGAATACACCATCCAGCATCACCGGCAGCTTCCGCCATTGCCTTGGTTAGTGCCATGATGTCATGGCGGGTTTCCGCTTCAATTTCAGAGACGCGTTCTTTGGTGACTGAAACTGGATTTGAAATCGAAGCAACGATGTTGTAGTCTTCTTCAGTAACCCTACCAAGTTGCATGTGTGCCCATATCAGTGCTCGCTCAACTTCGAGTTGACGTTCATGTCGTCCAACTTCAGACCATATTCGTTTGAAGTCTTGGCAGCCGTAGCGGTAATCAAGTGGACAGAAGGACATAATGCGCTCTACACGCCACGCTTCATCAACATTGCCTATGAAAAACATGCCATTACGAGACGGCAGGTTTGATTTATTCAGCCTGGTCGACAGGCCCCATAACCGAACGAATCAAAATGATGGCCAGTGCCGTGGAAAGTACGAAAGAAATACCGACGTATAACGAGATATTGTACCACATCATTCCAACACCTATCAGCGAAGCATACGATACAATTTGGCATATCGCTGAAGCCATATGAAGTCGGTCTGTTCGTTCCTGGCTAAGTTTACCGTTATGCTCGAGTAAAAAGGTGTAAATCAAAAAGTAAATTCCCTGAAACGGAATGGTCGCCGCAATAATGGCAAGAGCAATTTCACGAATGAAGGTTGGATTCGATTCTTGTTCCATTCCCTGAAAAAGCATGAAAGCGGTATTGGTTCCAAGAAGGGCCGCCATAATTGTCCAGCGTTTATCTTGAGAGGAGGTTCGACTTTCGACATTGACCGATTCCTCACTCATAACCGGTCGCTGTGTACAAAGGGTTTGATGTTTACCATTCAATTCACCATGAAAGGTGAGGTTTTGATATGCAAGATTCAACCTTCAGCCATCTCAAAGTAACCATGTCCAAAGAACACTAAAGTCTACAATACTCAAGATTTTGATTATAGCACCAGTGACGGTCGCTGAGATGAGGAGGACTAAGAGCATGGAAAGTGGTCCATATTGGTTCGAATCACGGAAGAGCGTATTCACGATACCGTCCCGCTTCAATGCCTCGATAAAGGAAGATGCTTCAGAGTAATCGGGGAGTGGACGGCGAGGAATACGCTCACCTTTTCGCACAACCAAGTCGTCGCTCATGGCCGTGGGTGGAGGAGGTAGGGCATCAATGTTCCTCCAAAAATCTGCTAAGGGTAAGTATCAATGCCGAGTTCCTCATCAGCGGTTTATGGGCAGAGTGCACTTTGATGCGGGAGGAAAAAACATTCATCTCGCAGTTGAAGGAAGTATTGGCGGAACATCCCTTGGATTGCACATGGCGACAGATGTTATCGAACAAGGTGGAAGAGTCCTCTGGGCTTCACCCATGATGCCTGACAATATACGATTTGGGCAGATCTTTTCACACCTTTCAATCGCACATTCTTCACGCTATCATGCAATGAATTTGGTTGGTGATTTTGACCAAGCGATGGACATCTTGATCCAAACTTCCAATTCACTTCCGAGTGTCCAATTGGTTGTTTTGGATGATTGGTGTGAAAAGTCGGGAAAAATTCCTTCGGCTAAGATTGCTGCCCTACAACGGCTCTCGGAGCAAATCGATGACTCAATTTGTATCCTTCTTACGAGTAAAGGGAGCATCGATGCAAGTGGAAAATCGCGAAATGGAATCGTCGCTCGTGGCGAAGAATCCATGAAAAAGGCAGGCTTTGAAATATGGAAATTAGAACGACCTAAAGACGGTCCTCTGCGAACTTTAACTCAAAATGAAGAACAAATGGAACTGAAATTGGAAGAAGCCGGCTTCTTTGTCTAAACTTCATCCTCATCATCTTCGCCGAGTAATTCAGCCATTTCTTCAAGTGCCTCATCGTCCGGTTCATCAAACTGACTTGGATTTTTGGCACCACCATCAAGAACATCCGCACCAGCAATCTTTGGGGCGGCATCTTCAAGCATTGATTGTCGGTTTTCACCAGCCCGTTTCGCGATGAACCAAGCCATTCCTAAAAACAGGACAATAAGAACAACGTATGCAATGTTCTTCGTTAATTCTTCACTCGCCATACCACCCTCAATCCACGAGGTGACTTATTTATTTCCCAAGAACTGTACGGAATGAATCAATCCTACCACTCTAAAGGTCGAGCAAGATGTCTACGGGCATCTGCTGGGGGTTGAACCCAAGATTCAAATGGAGGATGTCGAGGAATGGAAATCCAAACATCGTCGATACGTTGTTTACATTTTGGACAACGACATCCTTGTCCGCTACCCATCGATTTCATACGAACATTACAATCGTTGCAGAGTGGACGCTGATACTCAGGAACTGTGGAAACAACGCATAACTTTTCGAGATGTAAAATCCCAAACTCTGGAGAAAGACCGTTACCAAGAATCACATCACCTGGCTTGAGCCATTGAGCGAGTTTCTTAACCGGACCTGATTCTGTAAATGCCAACCATTTACCGTGCTCCGTCGTCAAGACACAGTGACCTCGATTCAAAACTTCAACATCTGCGACCGTGCCTTGAAAAGGTTCTCCAAGGTGGTCATCACTTGCTTGGTTCGTAGAGAAAGTGCGTAGACCTACAGATGACTCTGTTGATTCTGCTGAAAGAAGGATTTCAGCAGCATTACGTGCTGCAATTTCATCACGGGCTCGTAGCCCAAACAGAACTGGGCAGGGCCCACGTGGAGCGACCATTCCCGTCCCCTTGCGAGGATCACGCGACAGAAAGGTCGATGGCATATCATCGACTCTGGCAAGAGTTTCCTGACAAACGAGACGTTTATTCTGCCCATGCCGATTTGGTTTTCGCCACGCAATTGCCTCCCAAGTGTTCTTTTTTCCATGCCAAGCAATAGCAGCTGTTGCGCCGATTCTACCTTGTCCACCCCAAGAGCGATCTGCCGATGGAACTTCGGTTAATCTTACCTCAGACTGAACCGCTTTGACGTAAAAAGAAGAATCAACTTGAGCGTTTGAAAACCAAACCATGCCTGGGTCAGCTGGATACTGTTTTCGTTCATCATGTTCAGATGTTGAAACACTTCCTTTCAGAGGCATGAGGTGCTGCTTCCAATACTGGTCAAGGTGTTCAAGGAGGAGGGGCTCATCATCGGTTTCCAGTTCAACGGCTACTGCAGCATTTCCACGTGTTCGCTGATGAGCAAAAGGCCACAGACGAACTAAGCGTGGTGTATTGATGGTAACTGTGCGAGGTAAACTTTCCAACAGAAGGTGGAATGAATAGGTCGTGCATCCTGCTTCAAGGCTGTCTGTGTCATCTAAGCCGAGCCAACCCATCATATCACCGCACTGGATTGAAGGCGTCGCCCTTATTTTCAGAATCAAGAATATACTCTAAAACAGGAGAAACTCCCTTTGAAGCATCAACTTGGAAGAGTCGTAAACCTTGGGCCCATCCCGCTCCCATGTCACTGCCTCGATCACCAACCATGCAATCGAGAGGATTGGAGGGTTCCACTTTTTCGCCCCACCAATCAACTTGACCATCCTGGGGCGATAATTCTGCGATCGACTCACCTTGTTGGTATTCGAATTTGCCTCGAAGTACTTTTTCTCCGAAACGAAGCATACCGGGCATTGGTTTTCGACACTTGCAGCGATCTCGATGACGATGAGGGCACGCAAGAATCATATCAAAATGCGCATCTTTGTCGTGCTCAAGAAAAACACTGCGCATGTGGTTGTGAATTGTGTGTAAGCGATGTTCATCCCATAATCCTCGCATAATGGGGGACTGGTTGGTAACAACACAAATCATGTAACCAGCCCTCCTGAGTTCTCCAACTGATTTGGCTGCACCAGGGAGTGGGATGAATTCGCTTGGTTGGTTAATGTAATCGGAACTTCCGATGTTAAGCACACCGTCTCTATCCAGAAAGGCAATGCCACCATGAGAAGGAGCTGCGGCAGGCAGGGGAGTTGGTGTATACTGAACTATGAACCCCCGCATGATGTGCCCAGAAGGTCGAAGATGAAGTGATTTTGGTCGAAACAACAGAGTGTTGAAATGGAATCAACATGTGGAATGCTCCATGCTGTTCAGCGCAGAAGTAGCTTCGCTCATCGGCGCTATCGGACTCATTTCTCTCGCAATATCATGGCATAGAAGGGAAAAATCCGAAATACGACTCGCACAATTTGGATGGGTTTTGGTCGGATTGACTTTCTTTAATGACGCTGGTAAATACTGGTCTCATGGCGATGCGGTGCTCACAATATTTACCGTTGCTGCATTGCCAATGGCGGTTGGTATGGCAGCATGGGAACAACGTGTTGACGACCCGAAAACCGCTCGCTCTCTGATTTGGGCTAGAGGAGCAGTTGCCTATGCTGGTGGCCCTTATTTGCTCATTGCCCACGTACCTTGGCTCAATGTTCTCGCAATTTGGTTTGTTGCAAGCCAAGCTGCTCTCTTTTTGCGCTTTTCTGGTTCCGGCGATGTTGTTCTCGGCGAGACAACTGTCAATACTGTAAATGGCGAAGTCGCATGGAGTGCATGGGATGGAAACCGATGGTTTATGGGAGAGTTTGTTGGTGAATATCCATTTCAAACCGAACTGTTGCTGACCGATGGTTCTACTATTGGAATTAACTTTGTATTGGCATGCACTGCTCTACAATCAATGGTGATTTTTATCGGTGCAATCGCTGTGCTTGATATTGATTGGAAACGACGCTGTCGCGCCCTCCTACTCACTCTGCCGGTCATCCACATTCTCAATCTGTTCCGAAATGCTGGGTTAATTTGGATGCACATGACCTACACAGAATGGTCGTACCTTGGCATGTCAGTCTTTGAATTTGGGCATGCTTATGCCGCTCGTGTTGTATCACTGGGTGCCATGTTCTTGATGGCTATCATTATGTTTGATATTTTGCCTGAATTACATCGACATATCGTTCGACTGCTGAGGCCATTTGGGTTACTTCAACCTCAATCGAAGAACTAATTACTGTTGAGACCATTCTTGAGAAGCATCACTACGTTTCCAGTATGCACCACTTCCTGCAGGATATTCGATTACTTCTTGACCACTGCTATCGATCATCCCCATCAATGCTGAAGGCGGAGATTGTGGCACGGATGAGACAAAGAGGTCGCTTACATCACCAACATCTGGAACTGATTCCATTGGAGGCGCACTGTATGCTGCAAACGGACTCACATTTTCTGACGCAGTCGGTGGAGAAGTCATTGATGAATCAAACTGTTCAATCGCTGGGATCTCTTTATCGCCTTTTTGTAACATCCTTTCGTCAAAATCCGAAACATTCGAATCCTCCCATTCTCGCGATGATTCGTCATTGCTTCCGCTACGTAAGAAAAACACAAGTATGCCTATGAGTAAGAAAAAGAGTCCTGCACCAGCAGAATAGAGCATATCGTTTGCGACACCTGGTGCAATATCTGCATTATCTCCGACGCCGTCACCGTCAGAGTCAAGCGTTTCATCGGGATCATCGGGGAATGCATCTTCATCATCCGGAACACCATCCTTATCGCCGTCAAAAGCATCGAATGTTGTCTCACAGACAAGTATGGCAATTTCGATTTCATCACCGTTAAGTTCGCCATCACGGTCCGCATCGAATGAAGTAAATTCATACTCATTCACGAAGTATTGCTCGGAAAACGATTCAATCGAAACGCTATCGAATCGTTCGAGTTGATCAAACATGTTCTGCAGTTCATTGTCACATGCGCAGAGCTCGTGCATGATTTCTCGATATTCGAGTGTATCATCTGAATTGAGGTCAATCTCGGAAAAAACCACATCCTCATCGCCAATTGATTCAAACTCTCGGATGGAGAGTACGCCATCTTTATCCTTATCCCACTGCGTCAAACTTTCTTTTGCGTGATCTTCGCACGACATTGTATCAACAGGTTCATCCGGTTCACCTGGAAGAACCGGTGGGAGGTCGGCGTACTCCCAATTTGCGACCAATGAAACATCCGAGAAGGCCTCTTTGGCGTAAAGCGTTATATCAAAACGGCCGTTTGAAGGCATTTCAACAAAGATTGATTGTTCCGTACCCTCTCCAAAGGATTCGATGTTAATTGCTTCAGAACCGAGGTCTACGCCAGGCATTTGACGGCCGCCTGGACCGCCTCCACCGCCTCCGCCATCTT
>CALCOP010000044.1 GCA_937897365.1 uncultured euryarchaeote | reverse complement strand
TCTTGCTCTACGGTAACACGACCGATGTTCGAGCTGCAGATGCTGCAGGTGTTACGATTTCGCTTGCTCCTGATTGGGGGCCAAGTGGTTCTAAGAATAATCTGCATGAACTCAAAGTTGCAGATTTATGGAATACTGATGTGATGAACTCATACTTCTCCGATTACCAACTGGCTGCAATGGTCACCAGTAATCCTGCCAAGGCTGCAAACTGGGATGCTTTTGTCGGGCAAATAAAGCCTGGAATGTATGCCGACCTTGTGGTCATGGACACCTTCCATGAGGATCCATATCGAAACCTCATTGAATCGATTGATGCAGACGTTCGATTGACTGTCGTTCATGGTAAAGCAGTGTTTGGCGATGTGGATATTATGACTGCACTCAATCAAGATGATTGGGAGCCAATCACCGGCGGCGGCGTCAGTAAAGCAGTTGATGTCACCTCAATGACTGAGACCGAAGGTATGCAAACATGGGCAAGTATCGAATCTGGGCTCGCTATGGCTATGCGTAACAATGTCACTGATATTCGCGAAAACTGGAATGCACCTGACGGCGTTGCATGGACTACAGATGCTGAAGTCCAAACCTATCTTGATTCAAAGTATGACGGTGATTATAATGATGGAGTATCGCATCTGAAGAGCATGACTGTCGACCCTATATTCACAACAGGTGATGAGCGGTACTTCGACGTCGTCAACCGAAGTACTCATGGAAACACACATGTCGACTTGACCAAACTCTACGCCTACTATGACATTCCAATGGATGATGGTGAACGCACTGGAGTGAATGTCGATTTAGATACTGACCCTCAACAAGATGGGACATCTGGTAATTCCAATAACGATAATACCGATAATTCTGGTTCAAATGACGGCTCGAATGATGCTGATACATCTGATAACACCAACACAGGTAATACTGGAGATACTGGGGATGGCACTCAAGATTCGACAAATACAGACTGTCTACCTGGCGACACCTCTGAAGCGTGCAGTGAGGATAATGATGCAATGGGCGATACGGATTCAAGTTCTTCTGACAGCTCGAAAAATCAGGCAATCTTTGCCCTCGTTGCCTTAGTAGTCGTTTTAGCAGGTGGACTGTTTTTCGCCGGCCGGAAGAATGACACCGAATTAAATTTGAATCAAGAAGCACTCATCGAAAAAATGTGGGATGATGAAGTCATCGAGGGGGCAACTCAACTTGAAGCAAATGAAGAATCTACATTCATTCCAGCACTGCCACCAATGGGTGTTGCCCCACCTCAATCGAGTGGAGAAGAATAACTACTCAAGTGTCCATGAAGGACCTTCTGGAGTATCTTTGACGATGACACCCATTGCCTTGAGTTGGTCTCGAATCTCATCGGCTTTTGGCCAATCTTTGGATGCTCGCGCTTCACCACGAGCAACCAATAAACGCTCAACATCCTCTGCAATTTCAGCTCGTCGAGGATCTTCCTCGGGTTCAGCAAGGGCCATTTCACGTGAAGGAAGTATTCCAAGAACGGTACCTGCAGTTTCTTCAAGCCAATCGACAGCATAATGAGCAAAAGCGTGGAGATCTGTTTGGTCTAAACCACTGTCCAGCATTTTGCTGATTTCCCGTATTGCACCTAAGACTTTGGCAACTGCTTCACGGCTGTTGAAATCGTCATCCATCGCTTGAGCGAACCCTTCACCCATTTTTTCAAGCATCCCTAAACATCGAGAAAGAGGTTGCTGGCTCGAGATTTCCGCATGTGGCAAATCGACTCGAGGCGTTCCAGAATCAAAGAGATTTAAAGCTCGGACATACGTTTCTAAAATTCGATTATAATTTCGCTCAGCGTCTTTGAGAATCGTTTCATTCATGTCAATAGGTGAGCGATAATGTGCATTGATTAAGGAAAATCGAAGTACCATTGCGTCTACTTTTTCCAGTATATCTTGAATGGTCCAAAAATTCCCTAAGGATTTGCTCATTTTCTCTCCATCGATGTTCACAAAGCCATTGTGTAACCAATGATGAACGACTGGACTGCACCCTGTATGGCACTCGCCCTGAAATATTTCAGCTTCATGATGTGGAAAACGTAAATCATGACCGCCACCATGAATATCAAATTGAGCACCAAAGTAATCCATCGACATTGCAGTACATTCAATGTGCCATCCGGGACGGCCCGGACCCCATGGAGATTCCCAAGTAGGTTCTCCGGGTTTGGCAGATTTCCATAGAGCGAAATCCTTGTGATCTTTCTTGGCAGAGCCAGTAGCGCCAACTCGCCCACCTGCACCCGAACGGACCGCTTCGATGTTTTGTCCCGTTAACACACCGTATTTTTCCGGGGCTGAATCGATGTGAAAGTAAACTCCTTCTTCGGTTTGATACGCATGACCCTTGTCGATAAGGTCTTGAGTTATGCGAATCATGTCGTCAACATACTCTGTACATCGCGGATAATCATCTGCTCGAAGGATATTCAGTGCATCCATGTCTTCATAGTATGTGGCAATGTTATCATCCACGAGAACCTTCCAATCTATACCAGTTTCATTCGCACGATGAATAATTTTGTCATCGATATCAGTAAAATTTTGCACGTAATGAACATCGAACCCCGATGCTTCAAGCCAACGATGTATCAAATCAAAAGCCAAGTAACATCGGGCATGGCCCAAATGACAACGGTCGTAAACAGTGACGCCGCAGACATACATCGAAACTTTCCCGGGCTCCATAGTCGAAAAATCGACTTTGGTTTTCCTTCGAGTGTCGTGCAGTCGGATAGGCATGGGATTCAACCAGCGGTATGAACGGCCTCACTTGAAGGTTAAGATACCCCGGCCGGTAGGATGGAGTGGTTGAGACGAACATGACGACTCCAAAGACGATTTTCGTAACCGGAGTAAATGGTCACATTGGCAACCATATTGTCCGTGATTTACTCGAGAACGGCTACAAAGTCATTGGTTCGGTTCGGGATTTAACCGACCCTCTCAAAGTCGACCATGTTCGACAGCATGCGATTGATTTGAACTGTGAGGAAAACCTTCAGTTGGTGGAAGGGGACGTGCTTGATGCAGATGGGTGGATGGAAAAAATCGAAGGTTGTGATGCCCTTTTCCATACCGCAACCGTATATTCAAACTCAAAAGATGCAGAAATTATCCTCGATACAGCAAACAAAGGCACAACTCATCTGTTAACTGCTGCCAAAAATGCAAACATACCAAGAGTAATTTACACTTCCAGTATCGCTGCAGTTGGCTCTTTACCCAAAGGTCGGGAAAAAACCGAAGAAGACTGGCAGACACAACGCTCTTCCCCATATACAATTGCTAAAACTGAATCAGAAAAACAGGCATGGTCTCTGGCAGAAAAGTATGATTTGGATTTACGCGTGATCAACCCCGGCGGAGTATTAGGGGGAGGATTTGTTGAACCAACCCCAAGTGTTGATTATTTTCCCGATGCAATTGCAGGAAAATTCCCAGTTGCTCCAAAAATTCCTATCCCAATAGTCCATGTTCGTGATGTTGCCCGAGCACATCGTAGAGCATTTGAAGTCGATGAAGCAGAGGGCCGATTTATTGTTGCTCCGCACAAAAACAAGACAATTGCAGATGTGTGCCGAGCCATTCGTGAACTCTATCCAAACTCAAAATCTCCGCGCTATGCAATTCCTCGCTCTTTGATGTTCATTGTCGTGTTTCAGGATTGGTTAATGAGTAAGTTTGGGGCGAAGCGAAGGATGACGAGAAAGGCTGTTAAAGGGTATTTTAGAGGCGATGCAAACATATCCTCGCAAAAGGCAACTGAAGTATTAGGCATCAAATGGGAGACCTTCGAGGCGTGCATCAGAGACACTGTGGAGGCTTTTGACAGTGAACTCTGAAGAGTTGAGAGAACAAAAAATAACTCGATTCAAAGTGAGTGACCGTTCTCTCGCCCGAATGGGTTGGCTGCTACCGCTGCTCACCGTGTCCTGCTCGATGAGTGTTCATCTCTTGAGCGGAAATGCTCGTGATATCCCTTTTTTCATTTCTGAATCAGATTATCCAGGCGTGGAGAGATGGATTTTCACAACCGGATTAGCGATAAGTGGCGTGGTTCTTGGTGTCCTTTCATTTCGTTTCAAAAAAATGTTTGACTGCAATGAAAAGTCCACCAAAGTACGACGCTCTCACATTTGGGGAATGACAACGGGGGTATCGCTTGTCGTCTTGGCCTTCGCAAATATGTACGACTACCTCATCCTGCATTGTGTTGCCTCTCTCCTCGTTTTCGGTGGTGGATTGATGTGGGGAAATACGACACATTCACTGTTTGAAGAAACAATGCGAGCTGCAAGAAGATTGCGTCAGTTTGGACTCAGTCTCGCATTGATTGGATTTACTACAATGAATCTTGCTATTTCCGCATATGTTGTATTCAACTGGTCTGAAGTGACAAAAAGCGGTTCTCTTCAACTTCATCTTGATGATATACAACCAGTGGTTGATTACGCTGCACCTGCCGAGTATATCCTGTTCCTTGGTCTCGTCATCACGATGGCATCCATCGATTGGGACTTGAAAGAAAAGAATCCTTCTCATCAAAGTGATTGAAGCGGCTTCACCAATGCATCAGTCATATCGATGATTGGCTTTTCGCAACTAAATACGAGGCTTTCTTCCAGCGTCATATCACCTATTTCTAATGCTTTTTCAATAACCGCAGATACTGCTTCGGGATGATACTGGACGGTAAGAATAGGACGTTCAGGGTGTTGACAGGCTGCGATAGGGCAGTGGTCTGAAGAGGCGATAATCTTCATTTCGCCAGGATCAACCACATGGTCTTGATGAGTGAAAAGAGCATTGACAACTCGTCCATCCTCATAGTTCACTTCAGTAACCAAAGCACTGTTTTCCTCTGCGCGAATTACCCTACCACCAAGCGATGCAGCAATGATTTGGTGACCAAAACAGATTCCTAAGATTGGTATTGCAGTGGTTTGGATTAATTCAGCAACATCGTCCATCCACCCCTCCCATTGCGATACATTTCTTCGAGAACCTGTGATAATAATCAAATCTGCATCGACGGGCTGTTGAACAACTGTTCCAAACCCATAATCAACCCGCTTCGTGACATGTGGAGACCAGAGAGATACCTCTGGAGAGTCAAAATGTGAAAGAATCTCACGAACGCCTTCACGGCCAAATGATTGACGTTCAGCGAGAAGGTCAACGATGAGAATGTGCATTAATTTCGACCACCAAGAGCGAGAATTTTGCGATCAAGAGATGAAAGTGCGACCGTAGAAGGATCAATTCCCTGCTCACAAGCACCCATCCAAACTTGAACAAAAATATCTCGATGAGAAAGTACGTGCTTTATTTCTCCAATAAAGGTGAGCGATTCAACATCAATCTTCTCCTGCATTTGAGGTCCCCAAAGACCTGCCAAGATACCGTCTTCGCCACGCTTTACTAATTGTGGAAGGCCTGATTTATCATAGCGAAGTTCACACATAAGATCGAGCCTTTTCCTCTTCACTTTCTTTGGCTGTGGGAATGAAATTGCTTCACTTTGCCCTGAGCAAGTCTGCGATACGGGGCACTGGTCACATTTTGGACGCTTTGGCGTACAAACCGTAGCACCTAATTCCATGAGCGCTTGGTTCCAGTTTCCTGCATCGTTCGTGAAAAGAGTTTTTTCAGCCCAATATTCAACTTCTTTAATCGAAGGATTCAGTGATTTGTTTTGTCTTGCCATGACCCTACGGATGTTACCATCGACGCAGGCCACAGCTTCCCCATGAGCAATACTTGCAACCGCAGCAGCAGTATAAGGCCCAACTCCAGGCAATTTGAGAAGTTCTTCAGAAGAGGTTGGAAGTATTCCGTCAAAGCCGCCTTGACTTGAGGGAAGGCACACTTGAATCGAAAGAGCATGAAGACGGCGTGCCCGACTGTAATATCCTGCACCTTGCCAGAGATGGAGTACTTCATCAACATCAGCATCTGCCATTGCTTGAGGTGTAGGGAAGCGTTCAACCAGTTTGAGCCAATACTCGATACCACGACTCACTTGAGTTTGTTGGAGCAAGATTTCAGAGAGAAGTATTTTCCAACTGTCTTTGGTGTGACGCCAAGGCAAATCTCTTTTCTTCTCAGAATACCATTCAAGTAGGTGGCCTTGAGAAAGATACAGAACCACAATTTCACCTCTGAGTCGATCAAGCCTCTGCCGTTTCTAATGCTGCCTTTTTGGCTTCAATTGCAGCATCATTTGCTTTGATTTGTTCCCAGACAATTTCTGCGATATCCTTGACTTCCATCTCCACTCCGATAGCAGAGAGTCCGTCAGTAACCATTGTCGAGCAGAAAGGACAACCAACTGCAACAGTGTCAGCACCGGTTTGAGCGAGTTCCTTTGAGCGAATGATATTTACTCGGTCATGGTCCTCATCGACGTGCTCTTCCATCCACATTTGAGCACCACCAGCACCGCAACAGAACGACGCATCTCCATGGCGTTCAGTTTCGACATCTATGCCACCTATCGCATCCCGAGGTGCATCTAATTCACCTCCAATTCGTCCAAGATAGCATGGGTCGTGGAATGTCACTGAACCATCATGCTTTGGCTCTGGAAGCATTCCTTCACCTTGTAAATGGCTAATCAGTTGTGAATGGTGCATGACTTCAATATCTTCTCCCCCGTAATCCTTGTATTCTTTCCCGAGGGTATGGAAGCAATGCGGGCATGAAGCAACGATTTTCTTGACACCAATTTCTTCGAATGTGGCAATATTTGTTTCAGCGAGCATTTGGAAAAGATACTCATTTCCGGCTCTTCGTGCAGCGTCGCCACTGCAACCCTCCTCCATTCCGAGAATACCAACATCAAGTCCGGCTTCTTTCATGATGTTGATGGTATCTCGAGCCACTTTCTTGTTTCGCTCATCGAACGATGCGGCACAACCGGCGAAGTAGATGTATTCCGCAGGCTCTGCGACCTTAACATCAAGATCAGCAGCCCAATCTGCACGTTCATGGGAAGGCAATCCGTATGGATTTGAATCTGATTCAAGATTTTCGATGGTCGCCATGAGCGGCATTACTGTATCTTCTACAGATTCATGGAACTCCATACGCTCCATCATCAAGTGGCGACGAGCGTCGGTTAATTTTGGGACGTGGTCGATGTAAATAGGACATGCTTCGACGCATGCATGACAGGTTGTGCACGCCCAAATTGCGTCCTCTCCGAAACGTGCAATGATATCTTCTTCAGGTGTTTCACCTGCAAGAAGTGTCGTCACGTTATCATTTGCATAATGTCGTACATCGTGTATAATTTGCATAGGATTGAGTGCCTTACCAGATGCGTAAGCAGGGCATACGTCTTGGCATCGTGCACAGGATGTGCATGCCCAACCATCGATGAGATTTCGCCAAGTCAAATCTGAGTAATTTACCGTCCCAAACGATTCGATGTCAAGATCGTCAAGTGAAACCGCCATTCCATCCTCGCCACGTGCAAGTGGTTCCATCGTACCCATTGGGCGCATGTCATGGAAGAAAACATTGGGAAACGCCATGACTAAATGCATGTGTTTCGATAACGGAATCAAGAACAAAAATGTGGATATTGCCAGCATATGCATCCAATATGCTCCGACAACAATCGCCGTACTTGGCACAATTTCTGAAGCAACCCAAGCACCGATAGGCTCCCAAGTCGACGAAACCGTTGATTCACCGGCTTCAACGAAGAAAGAGGTGACGGTGATGGTCATAATGAGAAAGAGAATGAAATTACCTTCAAGTTGAGATTTACCCTTCAACTTTTCAGGTGTAAAGATAACTCGACGTATCAAAGCAGCCACACAACCGACCAATGCAAGAGTGTAACCTGTCTCTACGACCAGATTCCATGGGCCACGAACGATATTCGGCAAGATGTTGTGTGAAAACCAATTTGCGGTTGCTAAATCAAACATATCGGTAGAGAGCATCAAGAATCCCCAAAACATGAGAACGTGGATTCCTCCTGCAATACGGTCTTTGAGGACCTTTTTTTGCCCGAGCCAGCCGGTAATTACTTCCTTAATTCGGGCTCCCCAATTGTCAAATCGGTCATCAGAAGAACCTTTCATGACTAAGCGGGATGCTTTGACAACTTGATACAAGAAAAACGACCCTGACACACCACCTAAGATGAGTAAAAGGAACCACCCAGAAAAAGGACCGTACATCATTGTCAATGGATGTTCCATAGCAAAAAGTCCCCCGGGGAGAATCCCCTAGTCTTAACCGAAGCAACTCCAACGCTTCAATCCACCGTTAATTTTTGATTCTAAGCCACAAAAGAGGAACAAGGGATATGAAGCGCGAGGTACTGGTAAGTTTGAGGGGGATTAAATGGGTCGGGTTTCAGCGAGTGCGCCTGGAAAGTGTATTCTGTTCGGAGAACACGCAGTGGTCTATGGCCAGCCTGCAGTCGCAGTTGCGATTGAACAAAGAATTTCAGTTCAAATTGAAACCATGAAATCAGGCAGCGACGTATGGAAAATCGACGGCATGGAATTTGATGCGAATCGACATCCGCATGTCCATGCTCTCCGCAATCGCTTGTGGCAAACACAGCAAGGAGCTCCAAATCTTTCGATTCAAGTTACTGGCGACATTCCTCCGGCTTCCGGACTGGGCTCTTCAGCAGCACTTTCAGTTGCATCAAGTGCTGCATTGAGGGCTGCCCGTGGAAGATGGTATAATTCATTGGAGGGCAAGCAAAGTATTCACTGGTCTGAAGGGTATTCAAGCGATTTCGACAACGATGAAATATATTCATCCGATGACAACGAATTCGAATTATTTCGAAAAGGTAAGGAAGGACAAACGGTTCGATATGAAACCGGCAAAGGAACTGTTGATGTCGACGAATGCGCCTTACTCGGTCATGCTGTTGAGGCTGCTGCTCAAGGTGGTCGAGCATCACCAATGGACGCATCTACATGTGCTCATGGAGGAATAGTTTTGCTCTCTGATCAAATCGAAACCGATGAAAAATATCTTTACTCTCGCCAATTGATGATGCCAGAGGGTGAAAGGTCATGGCATTTACATTCAATTGAGTTACCAAATACATCTGAAGACATTTACTTGGTGATTGGCAATACTGGAGTCTATGCTCCAACTGCCCAACAGGTGGCCAAAGTAGCTGCAGTTCTCCAAGCAAAGCCTGAACGAATGAAGGAGATAGAAACCATTGGAATAATCGCTCGGCGAGGTATTCAGTCCTTGAAAGACGGAGACTATCGAGCGGTTGGCAGAGCGATGACAGAGAACCAAATCATGCTCCAAGGTTTAG
>CALCOP010000043.1 GCA_937897365.1 uncultured euryarchaeote | reverse complement strand
CCAAAGCACACCATGAAAATTCCAAAAATCGCCGATCCTAATCGTTGTCCAGTCGGCCATTCTACTTCTGCTTCGTTGACCGGCATATGCATTTTTGGATGAACTTAGATTAAAAAATTCATGCTGGAAGACATCGTAAGATTGCGGTTTGATTGTAATTTTCCTCTCTCCATCAACCATCGTTACATTTCGTGAACTTCATATAGGGTGACACACTGGCAAGTATGTAACCGATGGTTCAGTAGTTAAGGAGATGCAGTATATGGCAGGGAATGATGATTTCGAAGAAAAACTAATTGAACAGATTACCGAAATGTTCCGAAACATGGGCATGAATCTTGAAAAAGAGCAAATACGGGCCCTAATGGAACAATTCCGGGCACAATTTGAGAACCTCGGTCTCGATGCTGAGAAAATAGCGAAGGGCGATGTTAATTTCAATTTCGACCTCTCGCAACTCGCTAAAATGTTCGAGAAAGGCAAATCGATGGAGGATATCTTGCAGAACTTAGGTATCGATGTCCAGGTTGACGCTAACCCCATAAAGGTAGAAACTCCCGAGATTAACGAATCCAAAGATGAACTGTATTCATTACCTGCAGACGATGTGTATCTCGATGGTTGGAATATGTCTGTGACCATTGACTTCACGCTCAAAGGCGATGTCGAAGCTGCAGAAGTCGAGCTCTCTCTCATCCGCGGAGGTCAACAATTAGAGATTATGAAAAATACCCAAACCTCCCCTCTTGCACGCGTACCTCTCCCCCATCCGTGCGATGATGTCGTTGATTGGTCCCTCAATAACGGCATTCTTGACGTCACTCTCAAACTCACACCCCAAGGCTCGGCTGTCAAACAAGATGATGACGGCAGCGGCGATGAAGGTGATGATGATGAGGCACCGGATACCCCTGACGTTCGCATCGATCTCGGCGATGACCAAGACGATGATGACGATGGTGGAATCCCAATATTTTGAAAATAGGAAGTGAAAAAATGAGTAAAGTAATAGGAATAGACCTTGGAACCACGAACAGTTGTGTAGCGACCATTGAAAACGGTGAACCCGTTGTCATAGCGAACGCAGAAGGGGCGCGAACGACTCCTTCGGTTGTCGCCTTTGCAAAAGACGGCAGTGAACGCATGATTGGTGTAACTGCTAAGCGACAAGCGGTCACAAATACTGAACGAACCTTGCTCTCAGTGAAGCGACACATGGGCACCGATTGGAAAACGAACATCGATGAAACCGAATACACTCCTCAGGAGATTTCGGCATTTATTCTCCAAAAGTTGAAGGCTGACGCTGAAGCATATTTGGGTCACGATGTCAAACAAGCGGTGATTACATGCCCTGCTTATTTTACTGATGCGCAAAGAACCGCTACGAAGGATGCAGGTCGAATTGCTGGACTTGAAGTTCTCCGAATTATCAACGAGCCGACAGCAGCAGCTCTTGCTTATGGTGTCGATAAGGGTGAGGATCAAACAATCCTCGTCTACGACTTGGGCGGCGGAACATTTGACGTTTCCGTTTTGGAAATATACCAGGTTGATGGTCAACCTCAAATCGAAGTAAAGGCCACTGCTGGAAACAACAAACTTGGCGGCGATGATTTCGATGACCAAGTCATCGATTGGATGGTTGCTGAGTTCAAGCGCGACACTGGAATCGATTTGTCGAAAGATGTTCAAGCCATGTCCCGTCTCAAGGAAGCCGCTGAAAAGGCAAAAATCGAACTCTCCGGAACCCAACAAACACAAATCAATCTTCCGTTTATTACCATGCGAGATGGTCAACCAGAACACATGGATATGACGCTAAGTCGTGCTAAATTCGAAGACCTAATTTCGAAGTTGATTGAAAATACCATGGGACCAACGCGACAAGCGATGAAGGACGCAGGTGTCAAGAAAGGCGATGTCGACAAGGTCATTTTGGTTGGCGGTTCAACCCGTGTTCCTGCAGTTCAAGAAGCCGTTGAAAAAGAAGCTGGAAAAGCCCCATACAAGGGGATCAATCCTGATGAAGCCGTCGCAATGGGTGCTGCACTACAAGCAGGAATCATCGCTGGTGATGAAGGCGTATCCGACATCCTGTTGCTCGATGTCACACCGTTGACCTTGGGCATTGAAACACTCGGTGGCGTCATGACGACAATGATTGAACGAAACACGACTATTCCGGCTCGAAGGTCTGAAATCTATTCAACAGCCAGTGACAATCAACCAGCAGTAACGATTCACGTGCTTCAGGGCGAACGTAATTTTGCGAAAGACAACGTGACTCTCGGAGAATTCACGTTGATGGGAATCCCTGCGGCTCCTCGCGGAACTCCTCAGATTGAGGTTACCTTTGATATCGATGCAAATGGAATTGTTAACGTCAGTGCGAAAGATATGGGCACTGGTAAAGAACAGTCCGTTAAAATTGAATCTCAAACCTCACTCTCAGAGGATGAGATTCAGGCGAAGATTAGTGAAGCTGAGAAGTTTGCTGAAGAAGATCAGTTGCGCAAGAGCAAGGTCGAACTACGTAACATGGCAGACCAAGTTGTTTACCAAACCCGCAGAACTCTGGATGAATCAGCTGACAAACTCGACGATGCAGATGTGGATCCAGTCAAGCAACACTTGGATGAGTTGGAAAAGATGGTTCAAGATGGTGATGGCAAGCCACTTGATATCGATGAAATCGATGATGCAGCGATTCAGGCCAAGGTTAAGGAAGTCGAAGAAGCAATGCACGCAGTATCTGCAAAACTCTACGAAGCAGCGGCGGCGGAAATGGCTGAACAAGACGGTTCTTCCGAAGACGGCGACATTGATGTCGGCGGCGATGATGTGGTTGATGCTGACTTCGAAGTCGTGGAAGACGACGAAGATTGAAGCTAACTTCACTCATAGTTGACCTTATGTCGAAGAGTTTGGTGGCTGTGCTATGAGCGATGCTCCTCTTCTCAAGGATACCGAGCGTACCACGGGACGCAGTGCTCTTCAAAACAACATTCAGGCAGCAATGGCCCTCGCTGGAGCAGTTCGCTCGACACTCGGCCCACGCGG
>CALCOP010000042.1 GCA_937897365.1 uncultured euryarchaeote | reverse complement strand
TACAGTTGCATCACAAGGATTACTCGGTAAAACATTCCAATTTTCCGGTAACGATTGCTTCTTTGGCCGTACAGCTCGCCATCCTTCTGTCTTGATTGTTCGTGCTTCTTTCGAAAAGTGTTCGCCTTCTAAGATAGCAATTCGTTTCTGAACGTCCCACACAGCCTCCGGGTGCCATGAAGCCAAAAAGGTTCGAACGATGAGGTCATAGAGACGTTGGTGATCTGAATTAAGATTTCCATCGGGTATTTTTCCAGTCGGAATTATTGCAAAGTGATCGCTTACTTTTGCATTGTCAAAGTTTCTTCCAGCATTTTTCATACCCTCGTCTATAATGCGTGTTGAATGCGAATTATAGGGGTCTTGGGCACCGAGCTGACGTATGGTTTTGGCAATTTGTTCATGCATGTCTTCTGGCAAGTGCCTTGAATCCGTACGTGGATATGTTGTCAGTTTGTGCGTATCATAGAGGTCTTGAGCAACTCCAAGTGTCTTTTTGGCAGACCAGCTTAGGATATTGTTTGCTTCTCGTTGAAGACTTGTCAAGTCAAAGTTCAATGGAGGTTTTTCCACAGAATCTCTTTGACTTTGTTTCACAGTAGCGGAGTTACCTGAAGTTAGGATTTCTTTCAGTCGATCGTGTTCAGTCTGTTCAATTATTCTGTGAGCTTTGTAATCTGGCTGTTCTGGGTCGTCGACGTGATTTGCTCGCTCCCAGCGTGCAGTCCACTTTGCATCACCTGATTCAAAGTCCGCTTCAAGTTGCCAATAAGGAAGGGGTGAATGGCCAAGAACATTCAATTCATGTTCAACAATCATTGCCAATGTAGCAGTCTGAACTCTTCCCAATGAAATCGCAGAACGTTCATTCTTCTTGCGAGGTAGGAAGGAATTGGCTATACGTGAACCGTTCATGCCGATAATCCAGTCCGCTTCTGAACGGGAATATGCTGCATCTCTTAATGCAGAATACTCTTCACCATCAAGGCGGTTATCCCATGCTTGTTGTATGGAATCCTTGGTCATTGATTGGAGCCACATTCGTGAATTTTTCACTTTGCTCTTTGTATGTTTGACGATGGTTCTGAAAATCAACTCACCCTCTCTTGCAGCGTCACATGCGTTGACAACTTCAGTTACATCTTTGGCTTTGATGAGTTTGGTAATTGCAGTCAACTGTTTTTTTCCACGCCCACCTATAGGCTTGTATTCAAATGATTCAGGAATATACGGTAATCGGTCGATGGTTTTTCGCCAATCCTTGAATGCATCATCGTAATCATCCATGTATTTGAGTTGCAACAAGTGGCCGATTGCCCAGGTAACAACGAGATTATTTCCTTCCCAGTGAGTTTCTTTTTTCGAGGTTGCTCCCAAAACTTGTGCGATGTCATTAGCAACACTCGGCTTCTCGGCAACTATGACAACACCCATGAAGGAGCATGCGACCGCCGAGGCTACTTGAACTCTCTTATACCTCCATAGAGGTCCAGATACATAGTATCTGTAAAAAGTAACACAAAGAATACCGGTTAGTTAGAGAAGCCCCGCACGGGACTTTTCTTCATTCCATGGCATTTCAGAATTCGGACCACCACATCCCACGCAACCGGGATATCCTGCAACATGAAGTTCGTTGCATACAATCACAATTTCTTTCCACCCTTTCGTCATATCCATTTTTACCCACCGCACCTTTGGTTCAGGTTCAGTCATCCCGATTGATGCGATCATTCGGTAATTCTCGTCCTCGCTCACGTAGAGACAAACATCAGTACACTGCTTGGTATCAAAGCTTGGAAATTCTAATCTTTCGGGCTGGAAATCACTTATTTCCAACAATATGTTGTTCATATCCTCTTCAAATTCTGGCGGGAGAATTATGTGAAGGTTTTCTCTTCGCAACACTTGTCGAGAGGTTTCCAGAACGACTGGCCACAGGGGGTCATCTATGCGCACAAACGTGCGTGGAGGGCGAAAGTCTTGAAGGATACCGTTCCGAGGGTCTGTTATGGGCATAGGTTACCGAGTCCTCGTACGCCCCGCTTTACGTATACAAGATTCGGAAAAAGCCCATAGTCGCGCGTTGTTGATGTTACGCTTTTTTTCCTCGAATCCTCTGTTTCGAGGTATCCTTTCACTTCTTTATCGCCCGAATAAAAATTTGCAGATAAATTGTTTTGGTCACTCATTCATACACCCGTTCGGAAGTGCTGCAGGCCTCGACAAACGTGCAGAGGCTCTGCGAGGATGGGAGGCAATCGGCCTCTCCTTCATCGAAATAGGCGGAATCACTGAACACGAGCAGGGTGGTAATCCTAAGCCCAGAATGTTTCGCGCCAATTCATCGCGTTCGTTGGTAAATCGAATGGGCTTTAACAACCCTGGTTCACAAAAAGTGGCTGCGAAGTTAGCTCACCATTTTTCAAGACATGGTTCACCCAATGCTTCGTTGTGGGCGAATCTTGGTAAATCGAAGGTTACATCGCTGAGCGACGCGCCAAGTGATTATGCAACAACAATGAATCGACTTTGGAATTATTGTGATATATTCGTCATTAATGTCTCTTCACCAAATACTCCGAATTTGCGAGAACTTCAACATGATGACGCTCTTGAATCAGTCATTCAAGCATGCCAAGTCGTGAATTCACGGAATGCTGATGAATCGAATACGCAAACCAAGCCTCTCCTCATCAAAATTGCACCGGATGTGACCGATGAGCAACTATCTGCCATCGTCACAACTGCTCGAAGTGCTGGCTGTGATGGTATTATTGCCACAAATACTACCATTGAACGGCCGGAGAACTATCCGAGCAGTGAACAAAAGGTATTCACCCAAGAAGGTGGCTTAAGCGGAGCACCGTTGCGTCAACGTTCAACATCTGTCATCAGCCAAATTTATTCGATGACCAACGGTGAATGGCCGATTGTTGGTGTGGGGGGTATTCTTTCTGCTGAAGATGCTTGGGAAAAAATTGGTGCTGGTGCATCACTCTTGCAGGCATACAGTGGTTTTGTTTTTGAAGGTCCGTCCCTCTCAAAGTCAGTTGTGAACGGCTTGGATAAGAAACTTCGAGAACACGGATTTAAGAATCTTGAAGAGGCTGTAGGATTCAGTCACCGTAGTACTGATTAGCGGATGTGGTTCAATGTATTCTCGTAGAACTCGGATTCTTCTGATTGGTGCAGTTGTTAGTCTTGGACTACTCGGTGTCTTTCTCATTGAGGCACCTGAACCAACTCGCACAGTTGATGAACTCATGGACGCGCCTTCATCATATCTTGAGCGTGAAATTGCTGTTCGAGGAGAAATTGTTGATGGTAGCATTGATGAAAATCAAAGTGTATTTTACCTCCACGGTTCCACTCATACTCTCTTGATCGACTACATTGATGCATCCGTATCGAACGGTCTGGGTGATAACCGTACTGTCTATGCACAGGGAGTGCTTTACTACATCGATGGCGACTACATTTTTGAGGCTCAAGTCATCAAAACATCCTGCCCCTCAAAGTATGAGGAAGAAGTTTTGGCTGAGTAAATGCTTGAACATCCGGAGGGGTTTTGTTCAAATAGAGTCAGTTGTAGGCTAAACTGGGATAGGTGGGGAGCTAGGCGTACCCTGAACCACAAATCGTCTTTATGGTGGGCTGAACGCCTTTGGGCGGCGAAAGCGGCTCCTTGGTTTCTGCATGCGGACGTTGATGTCTCGCCCCCACATGACTCGGGTGCTGTGAACTGTTTCCGGAGGGAAACAGGAAATGGATAACCGGGGGAATAGGTCAGGCCGGGAACGGAGCAGCCCTACTCGGAGCCATGGGTGCTGTGGGGTAACGGGATGGAGGAAGTGTGTGGGTTTAGCTGAGGAGAGCGCACGTCAACCTTTGGAACTCCCACTTTGAGGTTTTTTTTCATGGTCCTTCTGAATATGTATTCAGTCTCTCATTTTTTAATTTGGTCTACTGCAGGGCGTTTTTTCCTAACGAACTGGCAACTTTTTGTCATTTTAAGTGTTGGATGGGAACTGCTCGAACTCGTCCTTCCATTCGAATTTGCTGTTGAAGATTGGGGGAATAAGTGTATGGACTTAGTCGTCAACACTCTCGGCTTTCTTATTGGTTTGCGACTACGTTATGATGGATTGATAGATCAAATATCAAACACAACATCACAAAACCAACCAGGTCCTTGAAAGTCTGGAACGCTTTCCCAACTCGACTGTGCAACTTCATTTTCTAAGAGTTCAATAAATTGAAGTTCATGGCTTGTTACTGCTTTAATTTCAATCTCTTTTTCAACCGCAACGGATTTGACCCAAGATACTTGAGCGGAAAGTATCGCTTCGGATGTGCTCCATGCAACTGATATGAGGCAATCTACAAGCCACTGATTGTGAATTTCCGAACGGTAAAGAACTTCTTCTAACCATTGAACGAGTAACAAATCCCAATGTTGAACATCGTCAACAACTGGTGAACTTATTTGCCATTGTGCAGTATGCCGTATGTGGCTATTGATTGATTTTTGACCCTGTTCTGAAAGAAGTATATCTTGCATTCCAATGGTAGCCTCCGTGATGAGTCTACTCGGACTTGATGCGAAGGCTCGCAATCCAATATCAGCAGTAGTTGGCCTCGGCCAGGAACTCATGCAAGCACCTCATCGCTTCGAAACCTGAAGGTTCCATGACATTTCTCCAATTCGATCAATCAAATCTTCTCTGCTGAGGACAAATGATTCGGTTTGGTGAGCACCGAGTATGCATTCACATGCGGCATTCGCAAGCAGTGCTGTGTTACGAACCGAGAGGTTCTTTGAAATTGCAACAGCAATAGCTACGGCCGCAGCATCGATTAAACCAATCATTTGACGTAAATCATCGAGTGTACATGGGGCGTGCACAACCTCTTCCTCCTTTGAGTAAATGGTCACACCTGCTTCTCCTGAAAGGACTACTAAATGCTGCCAACCATGTGTTTCAATAAGTTGGTTCGCAGCCTCACTGCCAGTAGAAACTCCAAGTCTTCTCCTCATCAATTCAAGACCTTGCGACTGAAATAGAATCCAATTAACGCCGTGAGTACGGTGTAAACCTGTAAGTTTCGGGTCTGCAATAATTTGGACATCATTGTTTTTTGCAGCATTGATGACACGCTCTGCACCAGCATCATTTACAACGCCTTGACCGTAGTCTGATAGAATCACAACATCGGAGGTTGTAATTTCCTCTATCGCTTGGTCATAAAGCGATTCAGATGCATCACTTGGGACTGGATTATCATCTTCGACATCCCATCGTAACAACAGTTGTTCATCGCTAACCAAACTTTCACGAGTAGCAAGGAGGCGAGTTTTTACCGTAGTTGTCCTTCCATCGATGATCGAAATCCCATTTGTGGAAACTCCTTCATCATCAAGTAATTGAAGGATGTTGAGTCCTGCACGGTCGTCGCCAACGACTCCGAATAAATGGCTCTGCAATCCCATCGATTTGAGGCCTCGACCTACGTGGGCGGCAGCACCAACATCTTCTTCTCGCATTGTCTCACGCAAAACTGGGACAGGTGCCCTTGAGTTGAGATTGTTTGCATATCCGTGAATATAGCAATCCATCATGATGTCACCAATGAGGACCACTTTGCATTTCTCATCAGACCTCAATTGGCTTTTGAGCTTATTGAGTTCTTCGTAGACTGCCTCTTCCTCATCTGACATTCCCATAGTAATCCTCTCATGTGTTCGTAAGAAATCATTCACTTGATATTATCGCGCAATTCTGCTAGCAAGGTCGCATGTTGTCCGTCTGTAATACCCAAGGTTTCACGCAACGTAGCCAGCATGGCACCTTCATCACTGGTTATCACTCCATCATTCATTGCGGTTGAGAGAGTTGACTTATAGGTCAAGAATTTTTCAGAAACCAGTGGTGATTTTTTTGCTTCTTCGAGTAATTTGTCATGCGTAAGTCGGTCGAAACCATATGCAATCCTTACTGTTTCAAGAAGGGCGATCTCATCGTCAACCAATTCACCATCGACCATGGCTTGTCTTAACATGTCACGATAGATTTCTTCAGGTGGTGATGCTTTCTGCTCCTTCCTTGCTTCGTCAGAAAGTCGTCGAACTCTTTCTGGATGCATGCCGAGAAAATCAACGACTTCAGACAACAAGTATTGCTCATCACGAGTGATTTTTCCATCTTCCCACGCTCGAGCAAATAATCGGCGCACCAAATGCTCCCCTGCTTGTGCATCCAAGGATGCTACGCCTTCAGGGTTTGACACTGGCGATACCACTGGATTTTCATTATAATTCATGGTTTCATCGATATGCGAGAGTAATTCAAGCGTAGCTTGACCACCTTTACGCAATTCTGATAGCACAATCTTTTGGCCATCTTTTTGAACCAGTTGTGAAAGAATTTTTTCACGAAGTGAACTTGCTTTTTCTCTACCAAGTGGTGTTAATCCATACACTTGTCTTCGCTGTTTACCACCAGG
>CALCOP010000041.1 GCA_937897365.1 uncultured euryarchaeote | reverse complement strand
CTAATCGATCAAGTTCCGTGAAAATTGAGTGCTTGAGTTCAGGGATTTCAGGAACCGCTTCAATGACGAGGTCTGCTTCAGCGACGGCATGAGCCATGTCATCAAATGAATACAGATTTTTCGACCATTCCTCTTTCTGTTCGATAGTGGTCTTGCCACGCGCTATACCTTTGTCCCAAAATGCGTCAATTCTTTGCATCCCTTTCTCGAGACCTTCGGGGAAAGCATCGAACAAATGAGTCTTCCAACCACTCTGAGCACATACTTGGGCAATGCCTGCACCCATTGTTCCCGCACCGATGACGGCTACACAGCGAATCTCCATAACACGGCCAATGCGTTCAACTTCATGATGCTTGCTTGGAAACAGGTTGCTTACTTTGGGCAAGCATCACTCCTCCAACGATTAAGAAGAACGCTAGAACAAGTGAAGCACCAAGTTTCTCATCAAGAAGAAGATATCCGCTTAATATTCCAAATATTGGAACCAAGTAGACATACAGTGCACTTTTCCCCGCACCGATTGACAAGATACCATCTGCGAACCAAACGTATGCGATTACAGTTGAGAAAACCGCGAGGAAAACCATGGATATCCAAGCATTAAACGATGGATAGGGGATACCGACCATCCATGTTTCAACAGCCATAATCGGAGTAAGCATGAGCAAACCAGCAACAGAAGACCAAACGGTCAATTGCAATGGTGAGAGGCAACGTTGCGAATCCTTTGCTGGTTCAGTCATTGCTTTTTTCATTTGAATTGTGTTACATGCCCAGGCAAAGGCAGCCCCAGCGATCAATATATCGCCAAGGGCTCGCTCAAAAAACGGAATATCGACGTTTGGAGAATACCAAAACAAAACACCTACACCTGCAATACCAAGTGCTATACCCAAACCTAATCTCCAATGCATGGCTTCTTTAAGGAAAATTATCGCCAATAAAGCTGTGAAGAAAGGGTTGAAAGTGATCATCAGCGAAGCATCACCCGCAGCTGTGTACCTCATACCGACCATGAAGAAAGCCTGATACAAACATGTTGAGAAAAAACCAATCCAGCCTACCCTTATCCATTCATCACGAGTTGGATAAATCCATTGTGAAGAGAATCGCAGATAAATAAGAAACAGTAAAACGGCCACGACATAGCGTATCCAAGATGCGGCAAAGGGTGCGACTTCTTGGGCAATTACTCGACCTGCTGGCCATCCCACACCCCATATTGCAACAACGAGAATTAATTTGACGTGGACCAAAATATGGTTCATTCAAACCGCTCCAATCCCAGTTGGAGCATTCGTGAGCGGGGCAAGCCAATTTCTGGTAGGCCAGCGGCAGGAGCATACTTTTTCAATCCCTCAATTCGAGAAACATAGAGGCCGTAACTTGCGATGTCTGTTGGATTATATGGAGTTGGAACGCCCATACGAGTAAGTGTGGCACAAGCAGCCTCAGTATACAACGGGAAAAGGTTCGTTGAGAAATGCATCCAAGTGGATACTCGAGTTGCGTCAACATTGTCAAGCGTGAGAAGATGTTCAAGCATGGAAACATCTGGATAGTTGACAGTTCGTATTGTCATCTCAACTTCGTTTGAAATATCTTCAGGCCACACAAACGGGTTGTATTTTGCCCAAATATCAGCAACTCGAATGTGTTCGAGCGATGCTTCATTCTCGATTGAGAACAAAGCGGAAGCGTAGTTCTCGTCGTCGACGGTGTCTGCGACTAAACCGGGAAGTGCGGCATAAAACGCTTCACACTTCTCAACGTCGAGACCATACAGTGATACTGGAATCATGGTAATCCCTCAGACCGGATTCAAGCGTCGGCACCGATACCAGATGCAATTTGGCTGGCGGACATAGGCTTGTTAGCAACCCATTCAAGTTTGAAGTATTCCTTGAGGTCTGCTTCGTCTTGTGCAGATGGTAATGCTGCCTCAATGTATGCGTCCCATTCTTCATCCGTTCCTTCAAAAATTGTTCCTTCCGTCGTGTATTTCTGACGCTTGTATGTGCCAATGGCGCGATTGAAGTTTTCGTGAGGTACGAAGAGTTTGACGCTGTCTTCAGACAAGTAGCCGTTCAACTTTGCGACTTCTTTCACGATTTCGTCGTGATAATGTCCACGAGCCTCTTCATTGAGAACTTCCTTATCGACTTCAAGGCCTGCATCGAGTTTCTTACGCTCATCCCAGCGTCCTTTGACACCCCAAACATACGACCAGTGAGCCGATGACGATGCGTCAACGCCAAACAAATCATGCGCAGTTGAGACCCACTTGTTGAAGTATCTCTGAAGCATATCAAGAGGAATGATTCCTGCCTTGATGACACGGCGTAATCCGTTCGAACCAGTTCCAAGATGGAATGATTCTTCTCTCAGCATTGGCCCCATAGATGCGGCCAGAGGCTTGAATGCAGAAGTTGAGAGCATACCAAGTTGGAACTTGCCATCTCGATCGACGAACATGGTATAACAGTAAAAGTCGAGCCAGTGCGTCATTGGTTGATTAAAAGCACCGAGCAATCGGTCACCGTCTTGTGCATTGCGTTCAAGCAGTTTCTGAGCTTCACGACGTCCTTGTTGTCCAAAGTAGGTCATGAGCAAGTAAGCCATCTGCCATCCATGTCGCTGTTCTTCAGCCATGATACGAGCGGCTGCATAGCGGTCGTAATCCGTAGGAGCCGATGCCAAAAGGTGGCGTTGTTGCTCGACAGAAGCGAATTCAGTGTCGCCTTGAACTGTAATCATACTCACCAAGGCATCACGCATACTTTGCTGAGGAACTTGCAATGAGCGCTCCCATTTTGGACGACCTTTGTAGTCGCCGTATTCGATGAGGTCACCAGCACGGTCCCAATCGAATTGAATCGAGAGGTCAAAGTCGCCGAGCCAGTCGGGGTTAAATCCAACCCGCACTTGCCATTCATTAAAGTTCGAAACCCAGTCTTCCCATGTATTTGGTAAATTGTCCATGTTAACCCGATGTCACGCTCTACCTTATTGCCTTTGCGAACATGTTCGTATAGAAGTTCAGGGACTGCGTCTGCGTACTTCATCAGCAAAGGTATGGTGAATCGAAGATTCGATACGTTGTAACTGGGCAGAGAGTGTCGATTTTGCTACATCAAGAACAACTGATAACTGTGTTAATGAGATTCTTCGAGGTACGTCATAGTAACCTTCTTGCATCGCCGTATCAAAAACAAATCGTTGTCGTGGGGTAAGTAATCGATTTGACAAACCACGTGTCGACACTAAGCGATGCGGAATACCTTCATGATCAAAGCCAGAAAGCAAGTCTCGAACTTTTTCGCGAGCACAGGAGATAGTCCATTCAACCCAACCATCTCGGACTTCGAAGGGAGTTTGAGGAATAACACCCACCTTCAACAACGGTTTGAGAAACCCTCCGCCACCGGCGATAATATCGACAACAAAACTTTGCTTACCAAAACTCCGAACATCCTCGATACCTGAATGAGAAGATACCGTTTCAACAATCTCCTCGCTGCACGATGCACGAGCAGTGCCACGGCCTTTTTGAAGCGGCATATGTTCTTCAATACGAAGAACCGCAGAAGGATGACTGCGCGTCACATCACCGGCCCAATGCCCTTCAGGCAACCGGACCTCGATTCGAATTTGCTGCACGGCCATGGATGTGTGTCCCTGTTGACCCACTTGAAGGTCGCGAGAGAATCATATCGGACGAGTTGTTTGAATTTTTCGAACTGTTCCAGTTTCAACATCGATAACTTCGCCAAAGGTGGTTGTATGCGATTTACCAAGTATCGCTGCTGGAAGATAACCTTCACATACGCCAGAAGCTGCAAATATTGCGTTTTCACTCTTACACAGATCATGTGCTTCCCAAAGACGTGTGAGGTCGTCACCAACCATGTTCTCTGCTCGCGCCTCTTCTTCTGGAGAGCGAAAGACAAGGCGTCCTTCAAATACCCCGCCAAGACCACGAAGAGCAGTTGCCGAAATAACGCCTTCAGGAGCGGCACCTATACCCATTAACAAATCAAAAGGTCCATCGGGTTGTGCCGCCCAAATCGCAGCGGATACATCGCCGTCGCCCATAAGTTCAAGCTGTGCACCAGTGGCCCGAATTTCTTTGAACAAGGTTGCGTGTCTTTCTCGATCAAGCGCAACAACGCGCACCTCTGAAACGGCTTTATCGAGAGCCGAAGCAGTTTGTTCAAGATTGTATGCAACACCTCCGTCAAGACTGATGTGGCCCACAAGTTCAGAACCACCTGCAATTTTATCCATGTAACAATCTGGTGCGTGTAAAAGAGTACCACGAGGGGCAGCAGCGAGTACTGCTATGGAATTTGGAGAGTTTGAAGCGCAGTTATTCGTACATTCCAGCGGGTCTACGGCGATATCGATTTGTGGAGCACCGGGGACCCCGACCATGCTACCTATCTCCTCTCCGATGTAAAGCATAGGCGCTTCATCTCGTTCACCTTCACCGATGGCTACTCGGCCGTCAAATGGCACATTATCGAATGTTCGACGCATTGCCTCGACTGCGGCCTCGTCAGCCTTTTCTTTTTCACCGAGACCACGCCATGCCGCACTCGAAATTGCCGCTTGGTCTACGGCTTCTAAGAAGTGATGATAGAGGTCGCCGACGGTTCCCATAGATTACGACGGGCGCGCACCATCCATGAATGAAACGGTGTGTTCAAACGATTTCAATTACAGATTATTCTTCGGATTCAGTTTCACGGTTTCTCTTGCACGTATCGGCTTGACACGGCTCATGGGGTTCAGCATTACTTGTTGTGGCGAGAAGTGGATCCATCTGATCAAATGCTTCAAGCAGACTTGGTCCGCTCGCAAGATAATAGACGGAGCCTCTTCCATCTCGTGAATCCTCTGCGCTGGAATTGTTACTCGTAGCACACTCGCCGGTGCAACCATCGGCGAAGGCAACATAGACACGCCCTTCACGATCGATGTGCAAGTCATTGAAGTCCAGGAGGTTTCTATTTGAGCCGCCAATGTCTCGGCAATCACCAGAGTTGAGGCATATCGATCCTACTTGAACGGGGTCGTCAGTGACTCTTTGAGTATGAAAAATAGGATTCTCGTCAAGAGCATTCAGACTGTAAGTAATGTAGAGATGATAGGTTACATTATTCGGAGCATAGTGTGCGTTTCCATCCCAAGGGCTTCCATCGATATTTGCTTCACCAATCAATTCCGTATTTTCACTTCCCAGATACGTAATCGCGATTCTACCCGGATCACCTGCATCGGTTTGGGGGAATACCGTTGAAATAACACCTGCTGGCGAGATTCGAATGCTTTCTTGTTCCCAAGTTTCACCGGAATCGGTCGAACGAGACATGTAAACACCCTCATCGGCACCCGTCCAGACGTGATAGGCATTTGAAGCGGTATCTGCAGAGACCTCCGAGTTTTTACGTGGATAAGGAGTTCCTACATCTACACCCATCGACCTCTCAAACCATGAAAATCCATTGTCTTTTGATACAATAACGGTCGGAGTTTCAACCCGAGGAGTGACATAAACGGTTCCATCGGCAGCAGTAGAAATCGCACCATGTAATCCTCCATTGGTTGTAGCTAAACCGATAATCTGTCCACCTGCTTCAAAAGTAGCACCACCATCAAAACTGGTGAAACAGAATATTCCAGCCAATTTATTGTAGCAATAGTAAACAGCAGTTTCATAGAAGCTACCAGTGAGTGAACCAAGAGCGCCATAGCCCGAACTGGTCCAAGGGCCACTTGCCAGTTTTATGTGATCGTTGATTGGAGTTGTTCCAGAATCATGCGGATTTCCAAGCCATGAATTACCGTCGTCATCACTCCAACAAATCCATGATGTTTCAAGTCCAATCATTTGGACATTGAAGATACGGTCGGTTATTGGATCAACCCAGCCATAAGGATCACTGGTGGTTGGAGAGCACTGAACTGGATCTTGAGTTTCTTCCCATGCCTCTCCATAATCGCATGAACGCATAACCTTCTCCATAGCAATGAAAAATATGCACCCACTTGAGGTAATGCCAATGCTGGGTTCTTTGCCAGTTTCACCAACATCACTGAACTGGAACTCCATTTGAAGTGGTGGGACATTGGTATCATTACCGTATTTATCAGTGACAAAGGTTCGAACATCTTCAATTACTTCAACAACCGGCTCTTCAACAACCGTTTCGTTTCCGAAACATCCGGCTAAAGAAAAGGTAAGCATGAGGGCAACCATGTAAAGTGCCTTGACTCGCATGTTGTTCGCTACAAGCAATACAATAATGACTTTGCGATGGAGTGATTGGCTATTTACCGGCGAATCATTGAAGGGGTTTAGGCGGTTGTTCATAGATATGAAGGACTTTGTCTACTTTGATTACCCGCTTCCTGACAACCCCGACATACGCAATATTTGGGAGCAAATATCCACACTAAGACACGAGGTCTACGCTTCGGAATTGCAACAGTATCAGACAAATGCCGAGCAACAATTAGAAGATCCTGGACACCATTTTATCGTCTGTTTAGACGGAAAGAATATTGCAGGCTACATAAGTTTGAATCCTCCTGAAAAACAACCTTTCCGACTGAATTCCTATTTTTCTCAAGCCGCACTGGATGAAACAGTGTATGCACTGTGCGGAGAACGTCTCCACTCGACGTATGAAGTTCGAGCATTAACCGTATCTCGAGAGTACAGAGGACATCAAATTTCGACGCAACTCATGGCTGAAGCATTAAAATTCGTACTTCTCAATCAAGGAACCGACATCATCGCTATGGGCCACGCAAATGTCGCAGAGTTATACAAAAAAATAGGCATGGAAGTTTTCGAAGAGCATGGCGTTCAATATGGTGAGACCTATTACTATCCAATGTACCTTGACCCACAAAGAGCTCGAAAAAAGCATGCAGACAAAGTACTCGAAATCGAAGAAGAAGACGATGTATGTTATCACGGTGGTAAATCCTGGGACACTTCTAAATTTGATTTTAAAATACGTGACACTCTTGTAGTCGCCGATGTATTGGACAGCCCATTCCCACCATGCCCAGAAGCCCTGCATGTACTCCGTGAACAACTTGAGCGATGTTGTCAAGAATCACCGCCAACACAATGTGAGGAATTAATCGAAACAATTGCGAATACGCGAGACATTCATTCAAAGCATGTTGCCGTATCTTCAGGCTCATCTTCGCTGATGTTCTCCTTTTTACCGCAGCTGCTTACTCCACAATCAAAGGTTCTTGTTCTCTCTCCGATGTATGGAGAATACAGCCATATCCTCACCCATGTAATCGGATGCGAAATGACCAACTTTGTACTGCACAGAGACAACGGTTTTGTCATCAACGCAGATGAATTGGTAGACCAAGCCCGGCAGCATGATGCCGTTCTTTTGGTTAACCCAAACAGCCCTACAGGAGTTTATTGTGACACTCTCGGAGATATCGTGCATCGAATTCAAGATGAAAGCCAGTCATCCACTCGTTGCAGAATGATTTGGGTTGATGAAACATACATCGATTATATTCCTGAAGCCCTGTCACTTGAATCGCACGTAGCGGACATTCCAAGTTTGATCGTTTGCAAAAGCATGAGTAAATGTTACGCACTATCTGGATTACGTGTTGCTTATGCGGTCAGTCAAAAAATGACTGAATTACGCCGATTTATTCCACCGTGGGCTGTGAGTTTACCGGGTCAATTAGCAGCAGTTGCTGCTTTGAAGAATCCTACTTATTACAATGAACAATATGCAATCATCCATCAAGAGAGAATGATTTTGAGTGAAAAACTAAGAGAACAAAACTTCAGTGTATTGCCAGGGGTTGCGAATTTCATTTTGACATTCCTTCCAGAGGACACGTCCCATACCTCATCTAGCTTCATCGAAGCATGCAAAGAAAAGGGAGTGTTCATTCGTGATGCTCAAAACATGGGAGTAACACTGGGAGATAATTCTGTTCGTTTTGCAATTCGCTCAAGTGAAGAAAACCTACGTATCGTCGAATGTGTCAAAGAAGTTCTTGGACAACGGTGAAGTTCATTCTCCTTTGAATTTCTCAACAACAACGATATCTGATATCGATGTTCCCGGATATTGACCATGCTCGTCTTTTTCCATGGACTTCACCATGTCAAGTGCACACAATAATCCCGCACTTACACCAGTGAGTGCCTCCATTTCAATACCGGTTTTGTAATGCGCTGAAACCTCCACAGTACAGCGCAGCGAAGTGCCCTCCCAAGACCAGTTGACTCTACACCCCTCGAGAGGAATTGGATGGCAATGAGGTATGATTCGAGGCGTATCTTTTACCGCTTGAATGGCTGCTACAGTTGAAGCCTCGAGTACATCGCCTTTCTTGACTGTCTTGTTTTGTATAGATTGTGCGGTAAGGGGAGAGAGGTTGAGTAAACCAGTCGCTGTCGCTCGACGTTCAACAATTGGTTTAGAGCCGATTTCTACAATTCCTTCAATTTCTTTGTCCATTTTTCCAACTCCTTAACCAAGACCGGCTTTCCAAGACTCACCTTCACTGGTGACTTCTTTTTTCCATAGAGGTGCCTGCTTTTTGAGTTCGTCGATGAGCCATTCACAAGCTTGGAATGC
>CALCOP010000040.1 GCA_937897365.1 uncultured euryarchaeote | reverse complement strand
AAGAAAAAATAAACAAAGCCACAAGCAAAGAAAGTTGTTGATGAGGCAGTAGTTGCTCTTGACAGAGCAAGTATTGACCCGTATGAAGCAGCTGGAATTATCACCGCACAATCAATCGGTGAGCCAGGAACGCAGATGACCATGCGTACTTTCCACTATGCTGGTGTTGCAACGGTTAACGTCACCCAAGGGTTGCCTCGTATCATCGAAATCGTCGATGCTCGAAAGGTTCCAAACACCCCGACCATGATTATCTACTTGGCTGGAGAGAAGAGCACATCAGTTGATGAAGCACAAAAACTCGCAGCTTCAATTGAAGAAACCCACACGGTCGGTATCGCAAAACTGGAGACAGACGTTGCACAACGACGTTTGGTCCTGAAATTGAACAAGGCCAATTTGAAGCAAAAGAACATGACTGGAGCAGAAGTCAAGGATAAACTTGAACGGGCAACTCGCCTATTGGTTCAAGCCGACAAGGAAAAGAATCCTTCAACTCTAACACTTATCCCTGGTGTTCACTCTGAAGAAGATCTTGCAGAAATTGCTGACAATCCACCTTCGTATACCATGCTTTTGCAATTGGAAGAAAAAATCCGTGACATGCGTCTCAAAGGTATTCCAAACATCTCCCGTGCGAACGTCCAACTGAACGATAAGACTGGAGAATACTACCTCTCAACAATTGGTTCAAACTTGACTCGTGTCAGTGAAATAGAAACCATTGACCGAAACCGCACATATACAAATAACATCATCGAGATTTTCGATTTCCTCGGAATCGAAGCTGCACGACAAGCCATTGTTGACGAACTACAAGCTACTCTTGACGGAGCTCGCTTGGAAGTCGATGTTCGACACTTGCTCCTCGTTGCTGATGTAATGACTTCAGAGGGTGAAGTCCGAGCAATTGGACGTCACGGTGTTTCGGGAACCAAGCACAGTATCTTGGCCCGTGCTGCTTTCGAAGTTACCGTTAATCACCTGCTCAAAGCCGGTGTTATCGGAGAAAAGGATTACCTCACTGGTGTTGCAGAGAATATTATTGTCGGTCAACCAATTTCACTTGGAACCGGCAGTGTTGAACTTTACTACATCCCTGAGTGATGAATTTCCACCCATGAGAAACTATGTGGAGTATGGAGGAATAAAATATGGACCTAAGCCGACAATTGAAAAACGCAATAGCAACTGGAAACCTACGATTTGGACAACGCCAAGCCATCGATGCATGTGCACGTGGTGAAGCGAAACTCATCATTTTCGCAGCGAACTGCCCAACTGAATTTACCGATGAACTTCATGCAAATCATCCGGAAGTTACCAAATTCCGTGCAGGCATGGTGAACCGTGAACTTGGAATTGCTTGCAGCAAACCATTTTCAGTTTCAACCATCAGTATCATTGATGCTGGCGAAAGTGATTTACTTCAACTCGAGACAAACCTCGAGTGAGAATAGATTGCCTCTTCAAGCGAGGTATCATCGAAGGCAAGGTTTGATGTCTGTCGACCTCGTGGTAGAGACATGCGCCCGTCGTTTGCAACTTTTACAGCAATTTTGATTTCACTCTTGATGGTATCATCTGTATTCGTTTTAGAGCACTCCAGCGAAGTTGAATCTGATCAAACCGAACTTTCTCAAGCTGAGCCGTTTTTTGCCTCTGGACGTGGGACTTCCACATCTTTCCTGGCGACTGGTGGTTCTTCATCGCAAAATATTGATGCTGACTTCATTGAATCGACTCCAACCGGTGGATGGGCAATTGGTTCGTCGTTTAACCAGTCATTGACGTTTGGTTCTCAAACACTTTCCCCTACTTCACCTTACACGTATGGGGAATTTTTCATCGCCTTAGTTGATGGTTCAGGAAACTGGCAAACCGTTTTCGGTGCAGACCATAGTTTTGGTTCAGGTGGCCTTTCGTCTCTCAATGATATTACAATTGACGCTGGTGGAGAAATCCTTGTGACTGGATTTTTCTACGGGGAAATCGCATTCTCAGGCGGAGGTGGTCCTGCAGCGGTAATTTCCAATACAAATCCCAATTACCATCAAGAAGGTTTTATTGCAAAAGCAGACCCAATGGGTAATTGGCTTTGGGCTCATAGTTTCACTACGCTCGTCAATGGTTCAGGTGAATACAGCACAACCAAATCTATTGAATTGAATCAAATGGGAGAAGTCTTTGTTACAGGTACTTTCCAAGGGGAAACTGATTTTGGGGGTTCATCACTCAATGTCTCAAACACTGAAATCTATGTCGCGAAGTTTGACGGTACAAACGGCCTCCTCAATTGGGTTATAAGCGGTGGTGGAATTGGTTCCAACCAAGTTTTTGACATGGCAACGACTCCTTCTGGTGGCGTTAAAATCGCTACCTTGTGTGATGGATTTTCACAGTGGGGGACTTCCAGTTATGTCGCTAAAGGTACTCTTGACGCATTGATTGTTGAATTGGATACCAATGGAGGAATTCTCAACCTTCAGGGCCTCGGTTCGAATGCACAACAAACACTGGTTATTCAAATCGAAATCGACCAATCTGGTGACACCTACTTGGCTGGAACATTTGGGGGCACTCTAAGCGGTAACGGCTGGAGTGCGACTGCGACGTATGGTGGAAACGACGCCTTTGTTGTCCGCAACGCTGCTTCATCTTCCAACAGCTGGGCTGTTGTTTCGGGTTCGAGTGCTGACGATGAACCATGGGCCCTTGCTGTGACTTCTACCGGGCAGGTCGTCTTTGGTGGATATTTCTCTGCATCGTTCACTTCGGGCTCGACAACAATGAGTCCAACGAACCATGACGGCTATGCAGTCGGAATTTCCTCATCAGGAACTGTTGATTGGACGCAACGCATCGGTGGTTCACAATACGATTATGTCTGGAGTATGGCAGTTAACATGAGTGATTTCATTGGAGTTGGAGGATCTTATTCGGGCTCTATGAGCCATGATGGTTCAACTCTAACATCTTCAGGTGTTCGAGACACATATGTTTGGGTTTTTGACCCGTCAAGCCTCAAAGACTCAGACGGCGATAGTGTCGTAGATGTCGATGACAATTGTCCGAATGTGGTCAATCCTTCACAAGCCAATACCGATGGTGATGAATTTGGTGATGATTGTGATTCTGACGACGACAACGATGGTTTAACCGATAACTTCCCGGACCTTTGTCCTCGAAATGGTGAGTTCAATTGGACCAGTACTCAAGACTTTGACAATCCTTCTTCATCGACAGATTGGGATAATGATGGTTGCAAAGACGACGCTGAAGACCCTGATGATGACAACGACCAAGTTCTCGATGTCGATGATTTGTGTCCATACACCTCCTACAGTCCACCTCGGCCGACATGGATTTCTGATACCTCTACAAACGATATTGACGGTGATGGGTGCAGAGATAGCGACGAAGATGTTGATGACGATGCTGATACATTTGACGACGTGAATGACGATTGTCCGACGCTTGCAGGAACGTCAACGCTCGGAACGACTGGCTGTCTCGATACCGATGGCGATGGGTGGTCCGACACAACCGATGATTGTCCCAATGAGGCTGGCAATTCAACTCTTGGTGGAAAAAATGCCTGTCCCGATAACGATGGAGACGGTTGGTCGAATGCTGACGACGCGTTCCCTGATGAAGCGACACAGTGGGCAGATATAGACGCAGATGGTTACGGTGACAATATTCAGGGTTTGAATCCTGACGATTGTCCGACCGTTCCAGGCACATCGACCCTCGATCGGCTTGGATGTTTTGATGCTGACGAAGATGGTTATTCGAACGCTGATTCGACATGGTACGTTGATGATGGAGCAGATTCATTCCCAACCGACCCAACACAATGGTCTGATTTCGATGGTGATGGGTTTGGAGATAATTGGGGCAACTCAAGTTGGGATGACCGCAAGACTTCGTGGCCTGGTGAACTTGTGATTGGCGCAACAACCCAAGATGCTTGTCCAACTCTTGCAGGAGATTCCTGGAGAGCAGAAACGCTTGGATGTCCTGATGCAGACGGAGATGGTTGGTATGATTTACAGGATGCGTTCGTCAATGATGCAACGCAGTGGGAAGATGCAGATATGGATGGCTTTGGTGACAATCAATCTGGAAATGAACCAGATGCTTGTCCTTCAATACCAGGTAATTCCACAATGGACCGATATGGTTGCATAGATACGGATGGTGATGGATACTCAAATGCGGACATCACCTGGGGCTTTGAGATGGGTGGAGACGCATTTTCCGATGACCCAACCCAATGGCTCGACAGTGACGGTGATGGCTATGGAGAGAATCCGCTCGGAACAACTCCAGATGCATGTCCTGCAATTCGGGATACCTCAAATGTAGACCGCTACGGTTGTTCAGATACTGACGGTGACGGTGTTTCTGACCCGGATGATGCTTGGACTCTTGCAGATGGTGCAGATGCTTGTATCACTGGTGCTGGTAACTCAACTGCAGACCGAATCGGTTGCTTTGATGGCGACGGTGATGGGTATTCAAACCCGACTGCAGATTGGAAAGTAAGTGATGGAGCTGATGCGTATCCTGAAGATCCACTGCGATGGCTCAAAGAATCCTCTTCCAGTGACGGTGCATCCTCTTCGACAACTCTCTTCCTTGGTATAGGTGGAGTCATCGCTTTGGCAGTTATCGTTGTAGTTGCCATAATGTTCCTACGTAAGCCAGAAGAGGAATCCCCTGTCGATAAAACTTGGAATGACGGCTCCTCCTTTGCTCCGATGGGAGGTGCAATGCCTGCAATGCCAAACATGGCTGCGCAACCAGCAGTCATGATGCCTGCCTACAACTCGACACCACAGCCGATGACTCAAGTTGCTCAAACTCCAGCAGTTGCTATGCCAAACATGGCTGCACAGCCAGTTGCAGTGGCTCAGGCTGCTCCTGTCGTACAACCTGCGCCAGTTCAGCCAGACCCAGCTCGGGAATATTACAACGGCTTGATTGCTCAAGGATACCCTCAACCCAGTGCGTTGCAATACACGAAGCAGTATTACCCAACCTTTCAGCCTTGAAACACGGTGAAAGTTGCCACATGAATTTTGTGTATTGTTCCAGTTTGCAAGGGAATCGGCAAGCGTGAATGGGTGATTTTACGAATGTGCTGGCTGGCACTGTGGACAATAG
>CALCOP010000039.1 GCA_937897365.1 uncultured euryarchaeote | reverse complement strand
AGGAGGTGACCAACCTTGACATCTGAAGAGAACGAAGAAAACATCGAAGAAGACGGCGAAGTAATGCCTACTGGTAACGTATTGAACCATCCATTGAACGATGAAATGAAGACTTCTTACATTAATTATGCAATGTCGGTAATTATCGGTCGTGCGCTTCCTGATGCTCGCGACGGACTCAAACCCGTTCACCGGCGCGTTCTCTATGGTATGTATGAGGGTGGCCACACATCGGACAAAAAGTTCAGCAAATCTGCGCGTTCAGTTGGTGAGGTAATGGGTAAATATCACCCCCATGGCGACCAATCGATTTACGACACTATGGTTCGAATGGCCCAAGAGTTTTCTCTACGTTATCCTTTAGTTGACGGCCAAGGTAATTTCGGATCCATTGACGGAGACCCGCCTGCAGCTATGCGATATACGGAAAGCCGACTCGATCGAATTTCGAAACACATGCTCGATGACATCGACAAGAAAACAGTAGATTTCCAATCAAATTTCGATGATTCTGAACAAGAACCTACGGTCTTGCCGGCTCGTTTGCCAAACCTCCTCCTCAACGGTAGCGATGGTATCGCAGTCGGAATGGCGACCCGTATTCCTCCGCATAATCTTACTGAAGTAGGGGGCGCTATACATCTCCACGTCAATCGTATTCTCGAAGAAGGTGAAGCGAATACCGGGATGCCTCAAATCTCTATAGATGAATATATGGAGCACGTAAAAGGTCCTGATTTCCCGACCGGTGCTTCGATTCACGGCATCGATGGTATCTATGACATGTATGCTTCTGGGAAAGGGAGATTCCATGTCCGCTCCAAGTGTGATGTTCATGATGACAGTAAAGGTAAGCGAATTATTATCCACGAAATACCGTATCAAGTCAAGAAAGCAGACATGTTAGTTCACATTGCTGAATTGGTTACGAAGGGCACAGTGATCGGAATCCGTGACATTCGCGACGAATCCTCCAAAGAAGGTATTCGAGTCGTCATCGAAGTCAAAAACAATGCAGACCCACATGCTGTTTTGAATCAATTGTTCAAATCAAGCCGGTTGCAAGAATCGTATTCGGCAAACATGATGGGTATTTTGGATGGACGCCCAGTCCTCTTGACACTCCCAGTCATGCTTCACACCTATGTTTCGCATCGTGAATCAATCATTGAACGTCGTGCCCAATTCGATATCGAAAAAGCACAAGCACGAGCTCACATCCTTGAGGGTCTCGTGAAAGCACAAGACAGAATTGACGATGTTGTTGCGGTCGGTAAAGCAAGTGCCAGCCGTGAACAATTTGAGGCGGTCTTGAAAGGCGAAGAGACCATGCCAGGGATTGCTGCTTTCAGTTTCACTGAGCCGCAAGCGAAAGCAATCGCTGAGCGTCGTCTTTACCAATTAAGCCGTTTAGATGTGGACAAGGTTCAGAATGAATATGCAGAATTACAAATCCGAATCGCTGATTTAGAAGACATCATAGGTTCACGTTCTCGCCGTTTGGGTATTTTGTTAACTGAATTAGATGAAATGATAGAACGGCATGGGGATGAACGCCGTTCGTTTATCGATCCTATGCCGCTTTCGATGAACCGTGAAGACCTCATTGAAGAGCGTGCAATCGCAATTACCCTCTCTGAAGACAATTATATTCGCCACATGCCTGTGGAAATGTTCCGCATTCAGAACCGTGGTGGAAAAGGCCTCAAAGGCGTGGCAACCAAGAACGAGGATACTCCTCAGTTGATCGTAACGTGTTTCAGCAAAGACCGTTTACTCATTTTTACTGATAAGGGACGCGTATATGGCCTCAAAGCATGGGAAACTCCACTAGCCAGTCGACATGCACGCGGAAGTCACATTCGTAACGTCATTGAGAAGATACAAGACGATGAAAACATCGTCACTATCCTACCAATTTCCAAAGACTTAGTTGATGAAGTGACAGAACGATGTATTACACCTGTTCGTGCAAAAGGTGAGAAAATGACTCCTTCAGGCTATTTCTTACTTTTCGCAACACGTCTCGGTCTAATTAAGAAAACAGACTTGAATGAATATGTTCGCATCTTCCGTAACGGAAAGTCTGCACTTAAGTTCAAGCTTAATGACGATAGTTTGGTCAATGTCCGAATTGCCACAAATGAGTCAGCCGTTGTCATGATTTCAAGCACAGGTTTCGCCAGTCGCTTCGCTTGTTCTGACATACGCGCTTCCGGACGCGTTTCTGCCGGAGTTTACGGCATTAGGACTGGCAATCGAAAGAACGCTGATGGCGGGCATGTTGTCGGCATGATGTCGACAGAGAATACCGATACTCAGATCCTTACCATCACTCGTAATGGAATGGCGAAGCGAAGCCGCTTGGGTACTGCTGATAAAATCCCTGATTTGGATGCAGAAGGTAATCAGAAGGTCGATGCAGATACTGGTGAAGGTAAGATGCGAACGGATGGATACCGAAAGACAAAACCAGGTGCAAAAGGTGCTTACACCATGAACCTCGACCATGAGAACGGTGATTACATCATCAGTGCTCGACAAATCCCTAATCTTGACGACAATTTGTTCTTGCTGACCAAGAAAGGAATGATGATTCGTATCAATGCCGGACAGACAAAGGAAACGAAGAACAAGAAATCGAAAGGAACTCGAATAATGGAATTGAGAAATGCGAAGAAAACCGGTTTTGATGACCACATCATTTTTGCTGCTCGACTCCCTGCTGAATTGGTCGAAAACGACGCACCAGGCGACGAAGAAGGGTCAAATTCTGAAGAGGAATGAGTTCCTTCTACAATCGACGCCTTCAAACATGAATCCTTACTGTGAGTGTTTGCACCGGCCCCTGTCGGCTGAGCGGTGATGTTACATGGATGAGCGTTCATTGATTTATGATTGGAATGCTATTGATTACGAAATCAATCGAAATCCTGCGAATCATCCGCATGAAGTTTGGTTTGACGACGAAACACTTCGTGACGGATTGCAAAGTCCAAGTGCTCGTAACCCAACCATTGAACAAAAGATTGAACTGCTCACATTTATGGAAAATTTAGGCATTCAAAAAGTTGACCTTGGACTCCCTGGAGCCGGACCTTTCCATGTAGAGCATATCGATGCTATGCTCACACACATTACTGAACATGATTTCAAAATCCGTCCAGGTGCAGCAGTTCGCACGCTCATGAACGACATTGAACCTCTTGTTATGCTCCAAGAAAAGCATGGTATTCCCATTCAAGCAAGCGCCTTTTTGGGAACCAGTCCTATCCGCCAATATACCGAAGGGTGGACGATGGAGAAACTCACTTCAACCATGGAAAAAGCAGTATCCTATGCTGTTGGAAACGATGTCCCAGTCATGTTTGTTACCGAAGACACAACTCGTTCAAAACCCGAAGACATCAAACTCATTTATCAACGGGCGATGGAATTAGGGGCACGCAGTCTTTGTGTTTGCGATACATGCGGTCATGTTACACCGAATGGTGTCAGGAAACTCCTCCAATTTATTGATGAAGAAGTCATCAAAGACAGTGGATTTAAGCGCTCTGAAATTGAAATCAATTGGCATGGTCATCAAGATCGTGGATTAGGCGTTGCAAATAACATTGCAGCTCTTGAAGCGGGTGCGGATGTCATACACGGAACCGCATTAGGTGTTGGTGAGCGTGCTGGTAATGCTCCAATTGACCTCACTTTGGTGAATCTCCAACTGCTCGGGGTAATTGATAACGACCTCACTCTGCTGAACGATTATGTCAAAAAGGCGAATGAGTATATCGAAGTTCCACTTCCACGAAATTATCCAGTCTTTGGAACAGATGCATTCGAGACAGGTACTGGGGTCCATGCATCCGCAGTCATCAAAGCCATGCGCAAAGGAGATGATTGGCTTGCAGACCGAGTTTATTCTGGTGTTCCTGCCGGTGATTTTGGTCTCAAGCAGGTGATTCGTATCGGGCACATGGCCGGACGTTCGAACATTATTTGGTGGCTTGAACAGAATGGCTATGAGACTTCAGATGAACTGGTTGCACATATCTTTGAAATCGCAAAGAGTCAGAGAAGGAATATGGACGATGCCGAAGTTAAGAAGGCAGTCGATGATTTCCTTAACGCTTGATTCAAGCCTCTTCTTCATTGTCGCTAAATGTGTCACCTGGTGCAGCATTTTGCTCCTTGGTAACCGTCCATTCTGAATCAACACTGCCACCGCTCCAGTTACCGTTAACAGCGACTTCGTCAACCTCTGCATCTTCTCTCCAAACGGGCTCACCTTGAGATCCTGATACAAGGAATCTGCCACTTTCATCAATTTGGTCATTCAACAATTTGATGTGTTTTGAGATTGGTAAAAAATGTCCAACTGGCATACCTGCAGCAGTAAACGGATTGGTCGCTGCACCAATGATGAGTCCATCTTCAGGGGCAACGATGTCAACGGTGATTCCAGGTGTGGCAGGGTCAGAAATAGTCGCAATAACCTCTCCTTCTCGCATTACAGAACCCGAGGAAACAAACATATCCAACAGTCCACCTTCACCGGCACGCAACCAATGAGAGCCACTGGCGAGTATTCGGAATCTGGGTCGGTGAGGGTTACCCTCTATCATTCGCAGTGAACGAAGAACATTCAATACGCCGTGCATGGCAACTTTAACCGCCTCATTGTCGAGGAAGTTTGCACCACCTCCCTCGTATGTTACCACAGGGATATCAACTTGGATTGCCGTTTTACGTAATGATCCGGAAGGAGGTTTTGAGTCGAGAATAATCTCTATTCCGAACGCTTTTGCCAAAATATTTGACCCGGGGTGCGCCAAATCTGCTCTCAATTGTGGCATGTTTGAGCGCCCTTTTCCGGCACTGTGCAAATCGACAATTGCATCGACATCGGAAAACAAATATTTCCAAGTTTGAGCAGCGACACGTTTTGTCGTTGAACCTTTCATATCCCCTGGGAAATGACGATTTAAGTCTCGTCCATCAGGGAAGTAACGAGATTTAGAGCGATATCCGGGTAGATTCACAATTGGCACAATTCGAATTGTACCAGCCAGGTGCTTTGGGTCGAGTGGCTTACCTGAGTCAGTAAAGATGTTTGAAAGTAAATGCGTACAGGTTGATGGCCCGGTTAATTCATCACCGTGAACACCACCCAAAATCGTAACAGTCGGGCCGGGTCGAACACCGTGGAGAATCGTGACAGGAATCGGCCATGATTCACCTAAGTCCGTTTCCAAAAGCGGGAGGTGAACCGTTCTCATGGTTCCAGGTTTGATGACCTTTCGATAGAAGCGGATGTTTGACCATTCCGCTCCCCTATCCCATTCTGGTCTATCTTCGAGTTCGTGGGCATTCATTGCCTGTTCAATTGCATTTCTCCGCCGTTTCGACAATTCATGGGCGACGCGAATTTTCGCCTTCTTGCGGGGCTTCTTCGCTGCCATGTCCTTGGCAGCGAATCCTCCTCAATAAGAATGCGTATCTCCTCTCTCAAACAAGCAAAGAAAACAAGTGCTTACAGGTAACCCAAGGGGTATGGAAGAAGTCAGCGTCCAGCAACATTATGCCCCAACTTCAATTTGTTTTGGCTGCGGCCCTGCAAATCCAGACGGTTTGCAGATTAACAGCTTTCGAATAGAGAACGGCCTTACTATGGAGTATCTACCTGAACAACATCACCAAGCCTTTCCGGGGATGATCAATGGAGGAATAATTGGTACGCTGCTCGATTGTCACGGTAACTGGACTGCAGCGGTAGCGATTATGGATGCGCAAGGCTTGGATGAGCCACCCTGTACTGTAACTGCTTCCTACACGGTTAAATTACGCCGGCCGACGCCGAAAGATGTCGTTCTCAAAGTGACCAGTCAAATCAAGCAATTAAGTGAAGATAGGGCTGAAATCGAATTGTTGCTGGAGGCAAACGGCAAGGTTTGTGCAACTGGAAGTGGATTATTCGTTGCGGTAAAAGAAGGTCATCCGGCATATCATCGTTGGAGTTGAATGACGGTATGGCCAAACCAAATAACGAACAAATTGCGCTTCTCACGGAGTTAAGGGATTTTGTCGTTGACGTCATGCTTGATATGCCTGAGTGGGCGGATGCAGATGTTCAGAGTCTACGCTCAGTACCTCTCGGAGTTCTGCGTCGAAACGCAACACAACGGCATGGAGTGACACGTTGGAGGCGAGGTGTGGACCTTGGAAACCTTCGCCCAGTTGATGTTGAGGTGATTGACTTGCATCCTGAGATGCTCAGTTCAAAGTGGAAAGCATACTCCGCGTTTGTCTTGCATCATGAATACATTCATGCACTCGGACTAAGGGCGCACAATTCTCTTTTTCGTAGGCTCGAGGCTGCATGGCCTGGACACACAGCTGGTCTTTTAGGGGTCGAATTTACCGAACATTTGCGTCGTGAAAAAGCGGTTTGGTTGTGGTGTTGTCCAGACTGTGAAAGGGAATTCCCTCGCAAGAAGCGTTCCCGTGGCCGATACAAATGTCGTCAGTGTAATTCAACACTTATCGATAAAAAAAATCCTCGTCTTGTCACCAATTGCCTACAGTGAATTGAAGGGGGATGCTGGCGAGGGCGTACTATGGGTCGCAATATGGATGCTGAACGGCGACCGTATGGAGCATTCATCGTTGTACTCTGTGTCTTGCTGTTTTCTCTGTGCATTCCAGGTGTTCAAGCGAATCTTTCTGAAGCCAGCAGTGGTGAAGAAATATTTTTGTCATGTATTCAGGATGATGAATGTCTCCTTACACCCGTTGCGAGCGGTGAAGAAGTCATTTCGAATACCGTTTTTGCCTCTCCGGCTCAACCTGATACAGTCACGTTAGAGTTTGAGATGAGTCCTCAACAATCTGATTTGGCACTGTTGCCAACGACCCTCAAATCGATGGTCATCGATTTGCGATTCACGGGTGAATTATCAGGTGCCAATAAACCTGAATTGGAAGTATCTCTCCTTCTTGCCTCTTCAGTGACAACATGGAACTTTGATGCGGAAACTCTACCATCGGCTTCAACGTCTAATCCGTACACTCTTGAAGATGAAGAACTCCAATTAAATGGCGAGCGGTTGCTTTGGCCTGAACAAACAGTACGGCTACGTTTGACCTTTGTTCTTGACCGCCCAGGTACTTGGGAGTTGCATTTGCGAGGAGCCTCTTCAATGATATTGGAGATTCCTTGGTCGGAAGATGTTCATTCAAGAAACAGCGATGAACCGTCAAGTGATCTTGAACCTCGTTCGACTGATTTTGAAACCATTCATTACGGTGCCTTACTGGAAAACGACCGAGATTGTTGGCGTTTTGACATCGAGCAGCATGAACTTTTGAATGTCTATTTGGAATGGGAAAGCGTGCCCGTTGAGATTCAACAGAGTCACGGCTTACCTGATTTAATCCAGCCATCAGGACGCCTTTCACCCGCTCCGTCTGTTGTTGTTAACGAAAATGATGATACAACTCGAATCACCTATCGCTGGCGCGCTCTCCCGGTCGGGGAATACATCTTCTGTATTGGTGGAACTGCAGGTAAGTTCCAACCATATCTCTGGTCGGGCCAACTTGCGTTTGAAAGTTTAGGTCCAAGTAATCCAGTTGAATTTGATGGCGAATCATTCTATCCTGCTGGTTCGGCAATTTTGGGTGATGAAAAGGATGCTGTTGAACTCTCAAAATCGGGTTTTGGCTTGCTGTTCATCTCCTTTCTCGCTCTCATTTTCTTCGTGATTGATAGTCTGAAAAATTCAACCTCGAGCATGCTACGACTTGGTGTTTTTACTCCGGGAGTTCTGATGATTCTTGTTGGAGGAATCTTTCATCCAATGTGGGTACTCGCAGATGAAGGTAAAAATGAGTCTGAGATCGAATTCGATGATTTGATTGACATGCGGCTTCAACAGTTATGGGATATATCCTATCCTGGCGTCCCTGAACAAGTGTTGGTTACCCATTCAAGTTCAACATGGGGTATGTTGGACGGTGACCGTTTAGAAATGCGGCTTGAGGTTGAAGAGGCACTCCCCCTACCTGATGGCAGGTGGCAGTTGGTTATTCCAGAATTACAGGACTTCCGCATTGACCAGGCTATCTTTTCTCAAGTCGCACTTGGAGGTGTACAAACTGGAGATCAAGGAATGCTTGAGCAGCAATCTGTGCGATTTATTCTTCTTGCAGGGCGCTCACTGTTCCTCGACCTCTTGATGCTTGAAGCAATGATGGTGGTCGATGAACCCCCCAAATCATCCATTTTCCACATAGATTTTGAAATGGTAACTGTTCAAGCAACAGATACAGTCAGCGTTCCGGCATGGGGTACTCGACCAAATTCTGTAAGTTCCAATGATTGGGTTCTGCTTCAGTCGGCTCTTTTCCCTGAGCAGGTCTCTGTGAGTCTTTGTGATTGTGATTTTGATTTATTGGATGTCCGATTTATTCCTTCTCCAGGTTTCGACATAGCCGACGTTCCTCAAATATTGGACATTGAAAATGCCTCAGGTCTCATTCCATTCTCTTCTCCAGTGGCATTGCTCGGTATGGCAATGTGTGCATTTGCAAGCCGTTCAGAATCTCATCGTAGAAAGAGGGCTGAAGCTCTCGCACGCAGTCTTTTTGGAGACGATTCGAAGTGGAAGTGATTTTCACTTCTTGCCTTTTTTGGCCTTACTCTTAGCATCCTTGATTGCTTCTTCAGAATCGACTCCAGCTTTTTCTGCTGCTTTCTTGATATTCTTTTCCTCTTCCTCAGAAATCTCTCCATCCTTCGATGCAGATTTTACCGCAGCATCGACATTCATCTTCGCTGCTTCCTCATCTGTGATTCCAAGAGCATCTTGGAATGATTTGAGTTCTGCTAATTCTTCTTCGGTGATGATACCGTCTTCCCAAGCGGATTCATAGGATTCAAGAAGGAAAGAGCGGTAAGCATCAGGATTAAGCAAAACGTCACGGATTAAGCCATGGTTTGGACCATCATCCATTTGTGACATCTCAAGGATCGCAATTGAACGGCGCATTTCTTTGACAGCCATGTCTTTGAGTCCATGACCTGCCCAAACTGCTCCAGCGGCAATTACTGCTGCGGCAAACCATCGCATGACTTCAGTATTGACAAATTCCCAAGGTTCAACAAGATGAAAAATACCGAGGACGGCCATTGCTGCTCCGCACATAACTTCGACCCAGTCATTCATATCTGGTTCGTCTTGGAAGACAGAAAGTCGCTCATCTACCATTGTTTCAACATCATCGGGCATGTGTAAGGTCATGAGAAGGCGGGTCTTATGGGTGTCGGATTGAAACTTTCCAAGCGTTGTCCTTTTGGACTGTTGGCGCGACTGTCGATACATGGAGGAGAGCGAGCGGGCTGTATTACGCTTGGATTTGCCCTCCAAAGCCCTTGATTTCCTGTCAAATTCATGGGGTATCAAAGATCTTCACCCACCCCAATTTGAAGCGATGCCCAGTGTCCTTTCAGGTGCCAACACCTTACTTGCAATTCCAACTGCGAGCGGTAAGTCGTTAGTTGCTTACATAGGTATTTTGCGGCGTTTACTCATCGATGAACCTGGTTCGAAAGCAGTCTATATTGTTCCGCTCAAAGCACTCGCCAGTGAAAAGCATGAAGATTTAGTTGCACTCGGCGGCTCTGTAGGATTAACGGTTGGACTTGGAATCGGTGATGCATCGGGTGAGGCCAAGAAAATAGACGAGTGCGATGTTCTTGTTTGCACATCTGAAAAACTCGACTCTTTGATGCGAAATCGTTCAGAACTCATGTCCAATGTCTCGATTGTGGTTGCTGATGAGTTTCATTTGATGAACGATTCAACGAGAGGCCCAACATTAGAAATTAACCTTACAAGGCTGCGTTATTTGCGGCCTAAAGCACAGATCATTGCTCTTTCCGCTACCGTTGGAAATTGCGATGAACTGGCTACATGGCTGAATGCTAACCTCATTCTTTCGACGTGGAGGCCAGTGGCGTTGGAATACAGTACCTTTCATGACCTTCATCTCGAGCCGAGGCTTGTTCAATCGGCCAAGATGTCTACTGAATCCGAAATACTTCAACCCCCTCGTGACCTTGATGGACCTAAGTCGCATCCTTCTTGGGCGGTTGTCAATGATGCACTTGACCAGGATGGCCAAGTCTTGATTTTTGTAGGTACTCGACGCAGTGCGCAATCAGAAGCATTGAAATTATCGAAACGAGTTGAAAAAAGGCTGAAAAAAGAAGACCCAGATCGGTTGAATCGACTTCAACAATTTGCTTCTTCACTTGAAGGACGTAGCCAAACAGCAATGGCTGAACGTCTTGCTGAATCAATACGAGGGGGTGTGGCATTTCATCATGCGGGATTAACTTCTGGTCAACGAAAAGCCATTGAAGGTGCTTTCAAGGAAGGTTTGCTGATTGGACTCACCGCTACACCTACGCTTGCAGCCGGTGTGAATTTGCCAGCAAGAAGAGTTCTCGTCAGAGACCTCAAACGTTGGGACGATGGAATGAGTCGCCCCCTTCCAGTCATGGAAGTTCGACAAATGCTCGGTCGTGCCGGACGCCCGAAATACGATAGTTTTGGCGAAGCGTGGGTCTTGTGCAAAGGCACGGATGGGTGGGGTGTTGCAGATGATGTTAGCGAACGGTATTTCTTCGGTCCAGTCGAATCCATTTCATCAAAATTAGCGAGTGAGCCCGCTTTACGTTCTCACCTTTTGGCATCGATTGCAACAGGTGGTTTTCGTCATCGAGGTGAAATTGGAGACTTCTTTTCGGCTACATTCCTTGGGGCATCAATTTCGAAAAATCAACTTAATGAACGTCTTGACGAGATGCTCAATTGGCTGGTAGATGAGCGATTTCTTCGCCGAAAGGGGAACGATGAAGAGTATGCGAAACGCCGTGCAGACGCCCAAGTTGGCAAGACAGAAGAAGAGAACTGGGACGATGAGATGCCGATTTGGGCTTCAATCGCTCACTCAACTGAAGGCATTGAATTGAGCACATCTCCAGTTGAACCACGATCATCGAATCCTGCTTCATCCGCTTTCACAACCGCATCTCTCGGATTCACTTCTGCTTCAGATTTAGCTCATGTTGGTGGATGGTCTTCACCTTCAGGAACCGATCATTCCTCCATGGAGTATGAGGCAACATTGATGGGCGAACGAATCACTCAACTCTATCTTGACCCGCTTTCGGCTTCTGTACTTCGAACCGGATTAAGGCGGGCAGTCCGTCGTAAGGTTCGAAAGAATGCTCCCGTAACCGACTTCGGCTTCATGCACTTGGCTTCTTCTACTCCTGATTTCTTACCGCTTTGGGCTAAAAATTCTGAAATGGAACGCAGTTCTTCGCTTTGGTTAAAGACCAATTCTGTTGAAGATGAACTGCTTGCCGATGATACATTGGAAGAGCGCTTGTTGGGGAAAGTTAAATCTGCATGGATGCTTGAAATGTGGACGGAAGAGGAAACATTACGTTCAATTGAAAGTGACCTCGATGTCAGTCCAGGCGACGTTCATCACCGTGTCGACCTCATGGGTTGGCTTTTGGCAGCCGGTCAACAAGTTCTTCTCACGGATGATGTGTTTGCAGAAGAACACCTTCCTATGATTGGAGAGATTGCAACCATGCTCGACTTACTTCGACAACGAATTCGGCATGGTTGCAAACCAGATTTGCTTCAACTCGTCAATATCAAACACGTAGGTCGTTCGCGTGCCCGTGAATTAGCAGGAATGGGTATACGTACGCCGAAAGACGTTCTTGCCATGGACCGTCCGACCCGAAATCAACTTCTGGCCAAGCGTGGATGGGGGCCAATGCTTCTGGACAAGATTCACAAAGAAGTGGAAAAAGTCCTCTCGCGTTCTCAAAAGAACCCTTCAAAGGTGGTTCAACAACGAGCCGACGATGTGCCCTTGTCTGACGAATCTCCATCGGATAATTGAAAGAGAATATCCCACTGGAATCACCATGGCACATCCGTCTTTCCCATGCTTTTCTTGGCGCTCAGATGATTCTGTCGTTGCGAAAGAAGTACTCCAGTCCTTTTTGCAACAACGCCCTAACTCTCAATGGGTCCTGATTGGAGATGGATGCATACAATCAGAACTCCAGTTGTGGACTGCTTGGAATTGTGCTTCTCGAAGGTGGATTCGCTCGACCGCTTTGGCTCGTTCTCTTGATGCGGAGTTTTTACGCTATCTTTGCGGTACTCATCATGTTTCTGAAGCATTCAAACGTGCAGGAATACGTGACGGAGACCA
>CALCOP010000038.1 GCA_937897365.1 uncultured euryarchaeote | reverse complement strand
TGAACTTTTCCCTCTGCTTCGACAAAAGCACCCCACTGCGATTGGTTCATGCTCCGGCGATGTTCTGTTTGGTCTAAACTTTACCGTGACATTTTTCCCATTTTTCAACACAAGAAGATTTGTGGTTCAAATAGCCTTTTTTTCACTTGAAAACGAGGGTTTCATATACTGTCTACATGAAGCGACTACCATGAAGATGCCTGCTCGACTTTTGGCTCTGGTAATTACCGTTCTGTTTATTGGCAGTACAATGACTTCTTTCGTTGAACCAGTCCAACCAGAAAATATCGAAAAATCGCTTGACGATGCCTCTACACCGTCCTATGCTGCAACCGCACCTGGTCACACTGTTTGGGCTGAATATTACGGTGCCGATTGGTGCCCTCCATGTCAAAACGGAGGCTCTCCTTCGATGAACGCACTCAAGACGAGTTTCCCAGACGATTTCGTCTATATCTCCTATTTTGAAGCAAACGGAGCCGGTGTTCCCGATCCTTTGAACCGTCTAAGTCACATGCGTGACGGAACTGGAAGTATCCCAGCCGCTAACTTCGGTGACGCCCGAGCAGGAAGTTCATACCACAAACTCGGTGCAGCCACCGGAACGACTGCCTATGACACAGAGTTTTCAAACGGTGGAGATATGAAAGACGTGAATGATTACTCACTGTCAGTTTCTCAAGTCCAAAATGGTGGGAATATGGACATCACCTACGAGCTACAATACTTTGGTAGTGCAGCAAGTAAAACCGTTTACCTTCTCGCAGTTATCGTAGAGGACAAAGGACCTGACACTTACAACGACGGAACGACTCATCCTCACAACGTCATTCGAGGTTGGCTTCTCAATTCTGCAGGTAACGGTTTTGAATCCTTCACACTTACTCCCAATAACCCGGTTACAAAGACTTGGACGAAACCCATCAGCACTGTTCGCTCAGTTGGTTCAACTTCTGCTGCAGACAACTTCGTGTCAGTAGGTGCGATAATGGGTGGACCTCACACGAGTTGGAACGATGTTTATGTCGCATCAGATTCCAATATGGCACCAAAACTCGATATCAGCGTTTCAAGTGTCTCGATGACGAACCCTGCTGCTTCTAACGGCGCATTTGTTATTGGGGATACGGTCACTTTGGAGACCACTGTCAACAATGTTGGAGATCTCGACTATACCGATGGGGGCAACATTGAATTCTTCTACAAGCAAGGAGTAAACGAAATCTCAATCAGTTCTACCCCGCTCAATAATTTGAATGCTCCATCATCTCAAACAGCACAAGTCAGTTTCGATACATCGGTTGTTTCAAGCGAGCTGAAGACGAAGTTTGGTGCACGACTTACGAACCTTATTGCGGATGGCAACAGTGGTAACAATGTCAATTTGATTGAAATCAACCAAGACCGTCCTCCAATCACCAAGGCGCCCCAAGTGACTGGCGAGCAAACCATCGATCGTGGTTCTCACGCAATTATTCTCGCAAAATCAGATAACCTACCGGGTAATTCTGACTTCGTAGATGATGCAAGCACTGTTACTTTCAATGTAGAAATATCCCCTACCGGCCAGAATCAATGGTTCAGTTCAGTAATCTCCGGGGGTCAGAATGTCGTTTATCCTGGCACCACCAATGAAGGACGTGAATATGCCGTTACTCCGACCGCAGCTATGTCCTCAGGATGGTATGATGTTCGAACTCAAGCAATTGATTCTCGTGGTCAGACTGGAGAGTGGAAGGTCATCTCGGGTGTATCAGGTTTTGAACTTGAAAATGGTGCACCAACCGTCATCACCGACCCTATTCCTTCTGTAATGTGTGACTCTCCAACTAAGGTTCTCATGGACGGTCATATCGTTGACCCTGAAACTCCACTGGAGGATCTCATTATTACTTCAAGTCATGAATCCTTTATTGCTTGGCATCCTGATACGAGAGAAATTGAAGTGAATTTCCAATGGAGCGAAATCAACGGGTGCCCGCTTGGTGAGAAAGGAATGGAAATCACAATGGATGATGGAGGCGACTACTCTCAAGAAGGCCAACTCCCATATGGGACTCTCTTGTTTAGAGTGACAGAGAACGGGCAACCTCGCTGGAATGGACTACCGACTCAATCCATTCAAGAAGGCGGCTCAGGCGTTCTCGCACTTCTGCCTTACCTTTCCGATACAAACGATAACGGTGAACCGGTTTCGGTTGATTCTCTAACGATTGAATTGATTGGCAACTCAAATGAGGATGTTATCACTGCCACATTGATTGGCAACACAATTGGTTTTGAAACCGTTGATGATGACGTAAACGGACAAACTGTGTTAACGCTTCGTGCAAGCGATGGGGACAAGACTTCTGATGTCTCATTAACAATAAATATCGACCCAATCAACGATGCTCCGCGAATTATTCCGTTTGATGACATTCAGTCTTTGAGTCTGAAAAGGAATTCCCAAATGGTTATCGATCTTGATAGCCGAATCATCGATGTTGATGACTCGACGCTCACTTACGTTCGAGTTTCTTCATCCGAACCTGGTGCAGCACGCTACAGTGTTTTGGACGGAAGCCTCACTCTTTCGTTTGAAGAAATTGGTATGCAAACCGTTTCGATCGTCGTCGAAGATGGAAAATTATCTGATACATTCGTAATGCAAGTTGATGTTTTTGATGCATATCCTTTCATTCTCACCCAAATTGATGATGGAACCGGATACATGTTTGTGACGCTCGAGGATACATACATTGGGCAAACACCTACCGTCAATATGTTCCTCACTGATTCGTCTCCAACATTCACATACATTTCAGCGACTTGGAACATCTGTAGTTCGCTCACCGGAACCTGCGACGGTCTTATGCAATACGACTTGGACATTTCACAATCGAATGTCGGTTGGAGCAAAGAACTTCTCATTCCTTCGGTTCTCAACAACGGACTTGCTCGTGAAGATGGTGCTCAGTTTAGGGATTACTACGAACTATCGATTCTCGCAAATGATGGAAGTTCCGAGTTCAAAACGATGTCTTCAATGAAGTGGGACATCACAGAAAGCTTGCCTGCGATTGCTGACATGGGTGATGAATTGTTTACAAATTACCTCGGCGATTTGGTCGATGAGAAAGCTGAACTTGAAACCCAAATTGAATCCGCTCAGGGAGACACTACTCTGCTTGAAGCGAAACTTGCTGAGGTAGAGGCTGAACTCACACTTGCGTGCGATGATCCACGTGCTACATGTATAACAGAGACACAATCTGGCTCAGATACGACTTCAGAATCCGGCGAGATTAACATGACCTTGGTCGCTCTCATTGCGAGCGTTGTCGTCATTGGTGTGTTACTTACACTGCTTCTTACTCGTCGCAAAGGAAAGAGTCCATTGGAATCTGATGTTTGGACGGAGACTGGCTGGCATCCAAATGCTGTTCCTGCTCATGACTCTGTTGCAAACTCGATGTATGGCGGAGCTCAAAACCTCTTCCAACAGCCCGTAGCGATTGCTCCAGTTCAACAAATTGCGCCAGTTATTCCAGTTCAACAATACGCTGGTCCACCAATTCCACCGGGCGGCATTCCAGCAGGATGGACGTACGAGCAGTGGGCTTACTACGGCCAACAATATCTCGACGGAACACTGTAATTTCGGTGTTGAAAATTACACATGTTCATACATGGTCGAATTGTAAACAGATAAAGAGGAGCGACGCGAGGGATACATATGAGCGATACGGATATCACCAATGATTTATCTTCCGACGATATCGAAACGCCCTCTGAAGAGGATGTATTCGATGCTGTTGAAGAAGTGACAGTGTGGGCTCCAGAGCCTGGTCCCGACTCTGATGACATCGTTGCTGATAGCATCGAGGAATGGATTCAAACTGTTGATTTTGCATCGACAGAGGATGTCCCCATTCCAAATCGCCTCGTTGACCAAGTTATCGGGCAAGAGGCTGGTTCGGTCGTAATCAAAAAGGCGGCAGAGCAAAGACGACACATGCTCATGATCGGTGACCCCGGTACCGGAAAGTCCATGCTTGCTCGCTCAATGACAGATTTACTTCCGAAAGACTCGCTTGAAGACTTACTGGTTTATCCTAACGAAGATGACGAGAACGAACCTCGTGTTCGCTCAGTTCCTGCAGGGCGTGGCGACCGTATTGTCAAACTGCAAAAGGAATCGCTTCGAACTCAACGAGAACGTTCTCAAAAAATGCTGCTCATTGCATTCGCCGCAGTTGGTTTCCTTCTCGTGATAGCCACTCTCCAAAGCGGCGACATCCTAACTCTCCTGTTTGGTGGGTTCCTGTTGATGTTCGGATACATGTTCATACGTGGTCGTTTGGGATCCGGTGACGATAGTCGCATTCCGAAAGTATTGGTAAAGCACGAAAGCAAAGACATGCCACCATTTGTCGACGCTACGGCTACCCTTTCAGGCTCGCTCCTTGGCGACGTGCGTCACGACCCTTTCCAATCAGGTGGAATGGAAACACCAGCCCATGACCGTGTTGAGCCAGGCGCAATTCATCGTGCTCACAAGGGCGTTCTTTACATCGATGAAGTGAACTTGTTGAGACTTGAGGAACAACAAGCCTTGCTCACTGCAATGCAAGAGCGGGCATTCCCCATTTCAGGCCGCTCTGAACGCTCGTCCGGTGCCTTGACGAAAACTGAACCAGTTCCATGTGATTTCATCCTCATTGCGGCTGGAAACCTCGATGCAATTCAAGGAATGCACCCTGCGCTACGTAGTCGTATACGGGGTTACGGATACGAAGTCTATGTTAATTCAGAAATGCCTGATACTGCCCGGAATCGCCGCCGTCTCATTCGTTTCATTGCTCAAGAAGTTCGTCGAGATATCGGGACCTCACGAGAAATCCCTCACTTCGACAAATCCGCTGTTGCGATAATTCTTCGCGAGGCTCAACGACGTGCTGGACGGCGTGGTAAACTCTCACTCCGACTGCGTGAACTCGGTGGCTTGGTTCGAATCGCAGGTGACCTTGCTATGGAAGAAGGTGCAGAATTTGCTACAGCAGGCCATGTTCTTGGCGCACGCAACATTGCGAAACCCCTTGAACAACAAGTTGCCGACCGCATGATTGAACGTCGCCAAGACTATGCAATGATTGTCAATTCTGGTGAGCGTGTCGGGCGTGTCAATGGTCTTGCAGTGCTCGGTGCTAATTCCGGTCTTTCTGACTTCAGCGGAATTATGTTACCAGTAGAGGCACTTGTAACCCCATCGCTGGGTGGAGGCGGAAAGATTCATGCCACAGGTGGACTCTCAGATCTTGCGAAAGAAAGTGTGACAAATGTCAGTGCAGTCATTAAGAAGCTAACAGGAAAGGACATCTCAGACTATGATATTCACATTCAATTTGTAGATACTCACGGTGTCGACGGTGATTCAGCATCGATTACTATCGCTACTGCAATTATTTCGGCACTCGAAAACATACCGATTCGACAAGATTTGGCCATGACTGGTTCACTCTCGGTTCGTGGTGAAGTCTTGCCTATCGGAGGAGTTACAGCTAAAATCGAAGCGGCTGCACGATCAGGAATCAAAACAGTCGTTGTCCCACGTGCGAACATGCAAGATGTCCTCTTGGATGAAAAGTATGAGAAAATGGTTCAAGTTGTTCCTGTCGATACACTCGATGAAGTCATGGAGTTTGCTCTCATCAAACACGCTGAGAAAGAAAGCTTGGTCGAACGGCTCGGTGCAGTTATCGATCGATTGACACCTCTTACAAGTAAGACAACATCCGCTTGAGAATACATTGAATGCAATGTCATTCAATACAGAGTATACTGTGGGGGTGGCATATCATGGGCGAAGATGTAACACGAACCAGTATCGATCGCAGTACAGGAAAGGGCGCACTCGTTGTTCTGTTTCTTGTCACCATGATTGACATGATTGGTTTTGGAATTGTTATTCCGTTCTTGACGTATCTTGTTGAGGATTTGACACCTGAAAGTCAGGTTGCAAATATCGGCCTTTGGGTTGGACTACTGATGACTTCATATTCCGTTGCCCAATTTTTGTTTGCTCCGTTATGGGGCTCCTTATCCGATCGGATTGGGCGACGCCCGGTTTTGATGATTGGACTTGTAGGTAATACAGTATTCTTCACCCTCTTTGGACTTGCGAATACGTTGGTTATTGCTTTTGTTGCACGATTTATGGCAGGGGTATTCAACGGGAATTTAGCAGTAGCAAGAGCCTACATTGGCGATGTGAGTTCGCCTCAGGAGCTCGCAACTCGGATGGGACTCATTGGAGCTGCATTTGGCTTGGGATTCACTTTTGGACCGTTTATTGGTGGTGAATTATCGAATCCTGCAGAAAGGTGGGATTTCTTTAGAGGCACTCTTTTTGAGACCCACCCCTATCTTTTGCCATGTTTTGTTGCCAGTCTTCTGTCATTATTTTCATTGGCAGTAGCATACCGTTCTCTACCTGAATCACTTCCAGTTGGACAACGCACGATATCAGAGCCACAACCTTGGACATCGAGCATGGCACATATGATGAAAAATTCAGTTTCGATGCTCAAATCTCAAAATATTTCCCTTATAATTTGGGTTTCGATGCTCTTCACATTTGGCTTCACAATCATGCATGCAGTTTTCATATTGTACACGGAGATGGACCCTGTAAATGGCGGACTTGCCTTTAGTGAAGCTGACAATGGTCGTATCTTTGCAATGATAGGGATTAGCGGAATCTTCACTCAGGCAGTACTTATTGGTCCGCTTTCACGTCGTTTTGGCTCACGAAGACTGCTTTCGGTTGCATGTGTGTTGACCGGAATCGGTCTTGTACTGGTACCCTATACACAAGCAGAGAACGCTTGGATTCAGATTCTTCTTGTCGCTTTCCTCATCTCTGTTGGTAACGGTATATTCCAGCCGTCGTCTTCCTCCTTTTTGACGCGTGTTGCAAAAGCCAACGGATATGAATTGGGTGTTGTAATGGGTGCACAAGAATCTCTCGGTGCTTTTGCCCGGATTCTTGGCCCTTTCACCGGCGGCTTGGTTTGGACTCTCACTGTTTCACGTGCATGGCCTTTTGATTACCATACAGCCTTCCATCTGTGCGGAATCGTAATGTTATGTGCCGCACTCCTGGCATTGCGAATCCCTTCATTAGACGAGAAGGAATCGGATTTACCACTTGCGGAAGAATAACCCCTAAACACTCAAGAGGTTGAACAAAGCCCCGAGTCTATGGAAGTGGCATCCACATCTTGGGATTCAGGTCGTTTCAATCGTCGAGTTTCCACTTTTGCTCACATCTCAATTCTCATCACGTTGATGGTGATTTGGTTAATTGTACTCAAGGGTGTACTCCAGCCTTTCTTTATTGCATTAGGAATTTATTTTGTACTCAAACCAGGTTCTGATTACCTCTCAAGGAATGGTTTCCCTTTGATTTTATCGTATTTGACGATGGTTCTTCTTACCTTACTTTTGGTCTCTGCAGCATCATTTGTTGCCTACCAACAAGCCAATGACTTGGTTGAAGATGAAGAAAAAATGGAACTCTATAATACGCAACTTGAAGAAAAATGGAGTGAACTGAAACAATCCCCGCTTCTTAGTATGGCTTTCAGTGAAGATTCCAACAGTTCAAACACGACTCTTGTTGAAGATCTCGCTGCCCTCGGTGTTCTGGAAGATGAGCAAAAACTCTCTGATGCAGCAATGGGGATGTTAGCGAATGTTGGTGGTGCCCTCACAACGAGTATTACTGTAATGTTCTTTCTCATCTTCATTATCTTTGAAGCCAGTTTATTGCCCGGTCGCATAGAACGTGCATGGCCAGATGGTGGTAGTCAGAAGGTACAAGTTATGCGCACAAAAATTGAAGCCAGTGTGAACACATATATCATTGTAAAAACAGGTGTCGGTGCTGGAACAGCAGCCTGTGCAGGACTGATTATGTTCGTATTTGGCATTGACCTCTGGTTCACTTGGGCACTAATCACATTCCTCCTCAATTACGTACCATACATAGGCTCTCTCATTGCGACGATGCCTCCAATAATCCTTGGTTTGATACTGCTTGAGCCGAATGTTCTCTTTTTCTTGATCCTCCTTCTCCTCACAAACCAACAGGTTTGGGGTCAAATTATCGAGACAAAGTGGGCGGGTCGCGCACTTGACTTATCTCCAGTGCTTTTGCTGTTGGTAACTGCAATTTCATTCGCTGGATGGGGGATACTTGGCATGATACTTGCAGTTCCTTTTGCAGTTATCATCAAGATTATTCTTGAAAACATCGAAGCAACTCAGCCTTTTGCGATACTTATGTCTGAGCGCGCTCCCTCCATTGATGAAGCGTGGGATGATGCGATACGTGACGGTAAAATCTCGAACTTTGAAAGCCAGTCTCTCAATCAATTGCAAATGCTTCTTGGATATTCGGACCATCAAGTCAAACTCATTGCAGGTCGTACTGCATCCCAACGTGTGCTCAGGAAAAATAGAGTTTCAGATGACCAGATGGAAATCATTCTTGACGCTGCCGATGCTCTTCAGTCAAAACACTCTATAGCGACTGAAGTCACTTCATTACTCTGTGAAGGAAAGTTGGACAAGGAATTGAGGCCACTGCTTGAACAGTTCATTACAGTCCTTGAAGAAGAGTGATTCACAGGACTTCAGTGAGAATCTTCTCAAGCTCGGTGTTAATCATCAAAATCAATGTTCCAAACTCAGGAGGAATGTTTGGGTCCTCATAGAGTTCTTCTAATTTCGATTGTGACATCGCTATGCGAACATCCAATTTTTTGCCCTTGTTAAGCAACCATTGTTCACAGGTTTCTTTGGCTTGTCGACGTATGTTCCGAGGCACCTTTGGGTCATCAATTTGGTTTATGACAGAGGCCACTTGAACTAACCGTGCTTCGATATCCATGATAACTGCCCCATTGCTCGTATAGTGGCCTGTGTGGAGGCCGTCTTTAAGTCCATTGCCGCTTTCCGCAGGTCATGAGCCTCACAGAAAATCAAATCCTGGGCTGGTCGAGGATTTGTGTACTTCTTCTTGGAATGGGGTGGGCGGCTTGGATGGACCACAAGGAACGTCGAGTGAAAAATGAACATTGGTTGGTATGGGTAAAACCGGCTCTTTTTCTCTGGGCGCTCGATCTCATGAATCAAGGCGCAGATTGGACCATCTACCTCACCGCATCAGCGGCAGTCGCATATGCGTCAGGCGCTGTAATTGGTAGACCTACATTTTCTGATTTCCGTGCGGGCTCTCGAATGGACCAAGTCGTCGTTGTTTGGTATCTTGCGAGTCTGTGCGGTCTAATTTTTGGAGCAATACAATATCAGGCAATCAATCCAATCGACGTTCTCATTGGAAATGAAACCGGCTTGGGAGCGCTCTGGTGGTCTACATTTGCAGTCATCCCCCTCATTCTCCTCATCGATCTTGCTTGGAGAGTCCGTATGCTCCACGGTGGCGCTGACGCAAAGGCACTGATGTGGGTGGCTCTCCTCATTCCAAACTGGTCTACAATGCCGCTATCCCTTACATCGGCAACAAATGATGCTTTGTTTGCTCTACCGCCGGCATTTTCGCTGCTAATGTGGGGGGGTATTTCCTTTTTGTTCATCCCATTTATTCTTCTTTTCACCAATCTCTCAAGGGGGCATATTCGTAGTCTCAGTGACCTTATGCTGGCGTGGCACGCAAGTCGGATGCCCCTTCTTGAGGTTGCAGAGCGTCATGTTTGGCTTCTTACCACACTTGTCGAAAAACCGGATGGTTCAATGGAAGTATATCACCGAAAGCGAGCACCTCGAAAAACTCCAAGCGATGAACAATTGGCCGTAGCTCTTGCTGAACTCAAAGCCGCACAAGTGGAAGAAGTTTGGGTGAGTCAGAAATTGCCATTGCTGGTGTTCTTGTTCCCAGCAATTATTCCAATGGTCTTATTGGGTGATCCTATGGCACTGCTGATGCCAATACTTGGTATAGAATGAGGATGAACTCAAGATTGTAAAGATGCAATCATGCACCCTTACGCTCAACATTCTTCGGCCTTAGGCCCTTGTAACTGCACTTTCTGCAGCGTGTGGCTCTCCACGCATTGCGAGCATTGCACTTCATGCAAATCTTTACGCGAAGCAAGCGCTCCTCTGCTTCAGGGAATCGTGCCATGGGTTTGCGACTAACTCCCCCTATTTAACCGCAACCGACCGAAATAATATGTCGTAGTGCCATCATTTTACCTGTAGTTGGATTTATCAGAAAGAGCATTGTTCAAGGAGTACAAGTCACAGGCGTGTATATGCGTGTATTACGCTTACCCGCAATTCACCACGATGCCAATCTGGTTGTTGTTGGTGGGTCGATTGGTACTCTCCTTATTGATGCAGGGACCTCTTGGTACCAGGGGCTTCAAGTTGAGCGCATAAAAGGGCTTCTTGATGATGGAGAAAGTCTTGACAGAATCTTACTTACAAGCAAGAGGTATCCTTGTTCAGGAGGTGCCAAACATCTCTCAGAATCCTTTTCAGATTGCACGGTTCATATCCATCCTCAAGGTCAGGCTGCCCTTGAAACAGGAGACTTTTTCACCACATGGGCGAACAGATTTGACTCAGACATGCCATCAATTCACACTCAAACCGTCACGGATGGTGATGTATTTGCACTCGGAGATGGCCAAGTGGAAGCACTTTCTCTTCCTGGACATTCACTCGATGGCGTTGGCTATTGGATCTCAGGTCAAGAAATGATGATTCTTGGAACATTGCTCCCTCGTGCAGATCGACCGACTCGATGGGATTTACCGGGTGGTTGTTTACCAGATGTGGTCGACAGTTTGAAACGTGTTCTGCGCTATAATCCTAAATCGGTTATACCTCTTCAAGGACCCGCGATTAAAGGGAAAAAGCATGTCAAAGAAGTACTGAAACAGCATATTGACTTTTTCGAAACGTGTTTGTCCAATGATGGAAAAGTGTCGAAATCAGTACCCAAGCCGGCACAGACTGCATTGTGGTATTCTCCTCATCCACCCTGGCCTTTGGAAGAGCAGGAACGAACTTAAGCTAATGAAGGTAAATCGAGCATCAGTGGTTGAGACTGTTCTTTTCTTCGTTGTTCAGATTCGAGAATACGGGCTCTTCGATTAGCACGATGCGTTGCTTTAATGGCAAATTGCTGTGCACCATCGAAGTCATTTGTCGTTTCTCCAGTCCAATCATACGTGCGTCTATTCCACCCACTCTGGATGATTATAGAATCGTCTATGAGTCGCAGACTTGTTATTGGTCCTGTGTGTGTGAACAGTTTGATTGCACGATTCGGAACTTCAGTTCCAACGACCCATACACTTCCATTTTGGGTAGCTGCGAGATATTTTCCAAAGGAATTTGTGACTGCAGTAAGGGAACGAACAATTCCTCCTTCGACGGCAAATTTTTCAATGACCTCGAGCCGAGGTAAGGAAAGTAATGTCACACCTCCAGACGAATCGCCTATTGCAGCGATGTCATATTTTTCCGTGGGTCCTTTTACTGCGAGTAAAACCGTGGCGATGGCGTCGATTTTGATTTGACTGCGCGTGCCATGCGTTGGTCTCCACACGATTGCCCCGTCATCCATTGCAACAAGGCATCCGTCACCAGTTACCAAACTCCGAACCACGACTCTATTGTTCATACATACGAAAGCAGAGCCGTCGGTATACCTTCTTTTCCAACACCCCTCAGTAAAACTGAAAGTGAAGAAAATCAGTAGGTGTCTTCTGACTTGTTATCCTTCTTCCATTTGCGGTAGCAACTTTTGCAGACACGAACACGACCTTTGCGTTCCTCATATCCTCCGCTACCCCATACGTCAATTGCGTTATCAATAGAGAGTGAGCGTCCACCCATGCTTTTGTCAGCATACCCGTCGCAGGATTTGATACCGCACGAAATTTGTCCTTCGGTAACAGTAGTTTTCTTGTTGTCTTTAGGGTTCTTACCAGAGTCACCTTTGTGTTTTCGAGCCTTAGCTTTGAATCCCATGATTGGTCGGTAAGAGCGAGAATCTTTCAAGTTTCGCCCTCAAGGTCGATTCAATCACTGTTTTGAAACTTCACCGAGTTGACCGAGGAGTCCCTCAATGAGGCGCAACAAACCACGAAGGGTAACTTCCGAGACATTGGCTACCTTACACACTTCAGACTGTGTTCGAGGTGAGCTGGTTTCGTTACTGACCTTGTAGATCAGTGCGGCAGCAACACCCATTGGTTTCTTGCCTTGCCAGAGTTCCTCATGCGGCTTAATGACAGACCACAAGTGTTCAATTTGAGT
>CALCOP010000037.1 GCA_937897365.1 uncultured euryarchaeote | reverse complement strand
CATGAAATCAAAAACATACACTGCACATGGCATTGTTCAAGTACATGTGCCCAATGGCTGTTTTATGGAGTTTGAACAACTCAACGAATCCGGCTGGGCGAAAACATACCTTTTAGCAGATTCTGACTCGAAAATCGCCGCTTTAATAGATCCAGTTTTTGATTTCATGGAGACCTATCTCGAGATGCTTGAGCGACGTGGTTTTTCACTTGGGTTCGCTATCGCTACCCACACTCACGCTGACCACATTACTGCCTGTTATTCATTGAGTGAAAAGACTGGATGCGAGTATGTGATGTGGAAAGACACAGCTTGCTTAGGTGTTACCCGCTACCTCAACGAAGAAGAAGTGTTGATGATTGGGTCAATCCCCCTCAAGGCTCATCATGTCCCAGGACACACAAACGACCACGTTGTTCTTGAATCTCCATCGCATTTGTTTACCGGTGACTTCCTCTTTACGGGGGAAGGAGGAGCGGGACGCGACGATTTGCCGAGTGGTCGGTTAATGTCACATTGGGAATCACTCCAAAAGTTGGAACCACTATCTGGTGAACTCTTGGTTTGTTCAGGCCATGAACCACCAGGCACAGCATTCCAAACGCTCGATTGGAATCGTCAAAACAATCCGATTCTTGCCATGAAATCATTTGATGAATATCAAGCATGGCAACACAAAGTCACCGCTGGATTAGGTTCAGTGTCAAAAATCAAAACAGCGTTACCAGCAAACCTTTTTGCAGAAATTCCTGATGACATTCCTTGGATGAATTGAACTCAGCAGATGCGAAGGGCTCTTCAATCGATGCAGAACTCGATTCGTTATCACAGGGGATTGTCGGGTATTTTTCCTCGATTTTCACTTGACGGCAACTCCTGTAAATCTGCAAAACTCAGTTGTTCAACAGTGGTGTCACTCAGCGTAGTCAAACGTTCCTTCATGACCATTCGAACATGAAACTCGATTCTTCCTTTTGAACGTGTCAAGTCGTAGGAAAGAGGGTTCAATGTATCGATGACTTGAACACCAAATTCGTCTCGGACATATGACCCTCTCCAAATTGAATATCCCCATCGAAAAGCGATTCCAACAACTGCAGCACTATACAAGAGTGTAAGCACAGTTAATGCAAATAAGACTGCATTCCCGTCTCTTGCTTCATCCAGAAGGTTTCTTCCGATGAGGAACAACAATCCGATTCCTACAAGTGGTTTGAGAATACTTTCTAACCACTGATCAACAGGTACTAAACGTCCTTTTGATGGATCTACAAATACCAAATCAGATTCAAAAGCAGCATTGAGTACCCCAAGAACTCCGAGAAGGATAATGTAGAGACCTGTTGAGAGAAGAATTTCAATGCCCCAAGATTCTAAATTAAGCGTCCAGTGTACAATCAGCCAAGCGAAAAGTCCCAGAAAGGCACCTTGAGGTACGTGATTGAAGTGTATAACATGTTGCGAAAACTCGTTCATTTTGGCTTTGTCCTCAGCGAGTCCTCTGTGTGGTTTAGGGATGTGAATGATCTGCCAATGCATTATCTTTTCAATCGTTTTTAGGCCTTTGACGAGTATTCCTTTTCGGATGAAGATGTATTCAATGACCAGTAATACTGGAAAACCGATCATAATGACTGGCAAAGCCATTATCACCGCCAATGGAAATATGATAATTGCAGGCAGCAGGATGAAGTGCGAGAGCGTCAGTGGATGAAAGAGGTCAGCTTCGATAAGCCTTTGATGGCTTGGGCGAATGTGCAAACTTCTCGCAATGTCATCCAATGTTGCCCTAAAGGGAGCTACTTGACGTCCTGCATCGATTATTTGTAAGACAGTATTGCGATATTGTGAGGCCTCATGGCCGACTCCAATGAACACTCTCCACCCAAGCCGCATCGGTAATGCGAGCAGCAGTGGTATTGACAGCAAACCTGCTGCCCAAATGAGCGTGCTTGAATCAACAGTCGCCATGTTGTCTCATCTCGGCCACTGTGTTGGAGTGTTTCAAACATCGGGTTCGAATCCACTGTTTGGCTAAGGTTGATGGTCTGTGTGCGAATGTCACTGTCCATGGCGCGAATTGCTGTTACCGATGGCATGGCATCTGATGCAGTTTTTTTCTTAGAAAGAGCAGGTCATGAGGTCATTCTCGAGTTCATTGAAGAAGACGCATTACGCGATGGAGCCCTTACCGATTTTGATGCAATCATCGTCCGCAGTGCTACGAAACTTCCGCGAGATATCATTGAAAATTCAGGCGGTCGTTTGAAAGTCATTGGGCGTGCAGGAGTAGGTGTCGACAATATTGACATCGAGGCTGCTGCACAAGCAGGTATCCCCGTAGTAAATGCACCACGAGCCTCTACCCAGTCGGTAATTGAACTCACAGTTGGACATTTACTCTCTTGCCTTCGTCATATTCCTCGTGCCGACCGCGGTATGCGGCTGGACAAATGGGAGAAAAAAGCCATGAAAGGAACTGAACTGTCAGGTAAAAATCTCGGTCTGATTGGTTTCGGTCGCATTGCACAGGGCGTCGGTTCTATTGCTCAGTTATTTGGCATGAATGTCCACACATATGACCCATATTTGCCAGCAAAAGTTGCGAAAGCACAAAACACGAGTCTTCACAAGAAGGTCGACACATTGTTCCAAACCTGTACTCACATTTCGGTTCACTGCAACTACAATAATGAAACTCATCATCTGGTAAACGCCGAACGTATCGCTTTGATGCCGGGGAAGTCTCCCGATGGGATTCCGTGTGGTAATCATATCGTCAATTGTGCACGCGGAGGGATCATTGATGAAGACGCTCTTCTCGAGGCACTCAATTCTGGTCAGGTGGCATCAGCAGCCCTCGATGTCTTTGAAGTCGAGCCGGTGCCTGCTGGGAACAAACTCATTCAACACCCTCATTTTCATGGAACACCACATATTGGCGCTGCAACGCTTGAAGCACAAGCACGTGTAGGTCTTGACATTGCTCAAGCAGTGATGGCTGTCCTCGACGGGAAGAAAGCCGATACGACCGTCAATTCACATTTACTTGAATGATACTTTCACTTCCTTTTACCGTGGGTCATCTTAAACATAGATGTCCGTACTTGAAAAATCCAAAGCATGCGTCTTTTATCACATGCCAACCGCCTTCGAAAAAAACTTTTTTCACAACCTTTGGAAGATTTACCGAGAGAGTTTCAACCCCTCGAAAAATTGGTCTTTTTGACTCCGAACATGGAGATTCATATCTGTGAGGAATACATCAACTTCAAGCACCTTAGCCAACATTATCACATCATGTCGGAAGGTCCTGAATCTGTTCGAGAGGATTCGGCATCTTCCAAAGAGCGAATCTTAGTGCATTGCGATCTCGATGCTTTTTTTGCTGCTGTTGAAATCCTTCATCACGGCCTTGACCCAGAAAAACCGTTGATTATTGGCTCGGATCCTCAGGGTGGTCGAGGGCGAGGAATCGTTTCAACATGCAACTATGCTGCGCGTGCTTTCGGTATACGTTCAGCCATGCCAGTAAGCGAAGCCTGGCGCCGCTGTCCAGGCCATCCATTCGGTCCAGGGCACTACATCCGGGGTAGCCGTGGTTTGTACAGTCGAGCCTCCCGCCAAGTGATGAAAATTCTCAAAGAACCGGCTCAATATTTTGAGAAAGCAAGTATTGATGAGGCGTATTTGGATATCACTGAGGAGGTACATGGCGATTGGGATGCTGCATATGCACTTTGTCGAACCCTTCAAGACCGCATTGAGAGTGAGGTGGGTCTCACAGCATCTTTTGGAATTGCACCGACAAGGATTCTTGCTAAGATGTCGAGTGAAGTGAATAAGCCCAAGGGAATCTTCAGAATTTTGCCCGACGAAATTGGTGATTTTTTTGAAGGAAGGTCATTGAGAGAAGTTCCAGGTATTGGCCCAAAAAGGGCTACACAACTTGCAGAATGGGGATTTGTTACAGTCGATGAAGCCTATGTCTTGGGTGAAATTGCACTTGGTAGAATGACAGGTGAACGCTTTGCTGCGTGGCTCATGCAGGTTGTTGACGGCGCAACAAGTTCTGAAGTAAGTCAATTGAGAAGTCGAAAGTCTATCGGTAAAGAGCGAACGTTCTCCTCCGACCAGACAGACCACGAAGCCGTTCTTGAAGTGTTACGCTCATTGACCGAGCGTGTGTTGAAACGTTCGAAAGAGATGGGTATTTCAGGTCGTTTAGCTGAAGTTAAAATCCGTTACACTGGCTTTGAAACGCACACCCATGGTCGCTCCATTCCTGTCGCTATGGATGAGCCAGATGTGTTCTTGAGATTGGCAGACGATTTATTTGCGACCAATGTTCAACATAATCGGGGTTTGCGATTAGTTGGTTTTCGTTTAGGGCAACTCGATATGCCACCAACACGTCAGTCAATGCTCCATCTTCGTGAAGAAGAATGATTATTCCAAGTGATGCATCCGGGTAAGAATCGCATTGAAATCTGCCAATTCAGTTGGAATGTCGATGCCTGAAACTGGTTGGTTCAGTGAAATGCCTTGTTCCTTTTTCGCATTCCATGTGTCTCCGTTGAAGGATTGAACTGAAGCAGAAAGAGAACGTAAGTGGTCTCACTGTTTCGTCCCAAGTCCGACAGATGGGTCGGCGGGAACTGGAAATACATCGACTTCAACAGCAGTACGGCCATAGAGGGTTTCTGAAATGTGGTGGGTGAAAAATGGACATACAGGTGTAAATGCAGACATAAAGTCACGAACAATACGGTGGAGAGTCCACGAAGCAGCCATGTCATCATCATAAAGTCGTGATTTCACCATCTCTAGATAGTGGCTTGGTAAAACACCGGTACCAAAGGTCTTGAGTGCTTGAGTTGCGCTGTAAATGTCGAGGTTCTCCCACGCAGTTTTCACACTATCCATTGTTTCACTGAATTCTGCAAGAATCCATCGATCTTCAATTGCAAGATTCTCTGGGACATTTTCAAGATCTTCTGGAATCTCAAACTGAGATGCAAAACGAGCAACGTTGAACAGTTTTGTCAAAACTCCAAAATACTTCTTTTCGATTTCTTCGGGGTTGATATGGAAGTCGTCACCTACTTGGGCATCGCATGCTTTCCACAGTCGGAAACATTCGCTACCGATTTTATTCGCTCGCAGGCTAACGGTTTTTTCGGGACCCTTTACTTTCCAAGAACCTGTGCGACCACCTGCTCCACATTCAAGTACAGAATCAGCGTCAATACCATTCCCGAGTGACTTGCTCATTTTTCGACCCCATGGGTCCATCCCCAAACCATCAATCCAAACATGCTTGAATCCTGGTTTGTCAAGGAGAAGGTGGGATTTGAGCAGTGTGTAATAGAGCCATGTTCGAACAATTTCCTTCCCTTGAGGTCGCAATGCGGTTGGGAAAGCTTTCGCAAAAACCTCGGGTTCGTTGAGATAACCGCTTACAAATAGGTTTGAGTTTGAAGAATCCATCCATGTATCGAATACCTTTTCCTCTCCAATAAGCGTGCCAAGTTCCGATTTCATCGAATCATATGAGCCGAGTTCTTCTCGAGTAACCCTCTCCAATACTTGGCTACCCTCTGGAGGTGACTGACACCACGGTTGGACGTAAGTGCCAGTTGGAGGTACAACGATTTTTGTGCCGTCCTCACTGTACCAAATTGGAATCTCTGTGTGATACCAACGTCGCCTTGAAATTGGCCAGTCAATACTGATATTGTCCATCCAATCAAGTAGAAATTGTTTGTTTCGGGGTGGGTGGAATTCGATGTCATCGATGTGCTCTCGCATTCTATCTTGAGCATGTGTTTGACGAACATACCATTCTTTGAGCAGGATAATTTCAACTGGATTTTTACCCCGTTCCGAGACCGGTATTTCTTGCTCACGTTCGACGATATTGACGATTTTACCCTGTTCTTCGAGCATTTCGATTGCTGCATTACGAGCTTCGTAAACCTTCATGTCTGCAAATGGACCGGCCAATTGGGTCATTTTGCCGTCTAAGTTGATGGCTTGGAATGGTGTTAATCCAAGTTCTCGGAATACAGCAACGTCATTTTGGTCACCAAAAGAACACACCATCAGCACACCTGAACCAAAATCAGATTTGACTGAAGCATGTGCTTGAATTTCAACAGAAGTACTACGACCTTCAACAGGCAGGGGCAATTGAATTGTTTTTCCGATTAAGTGTGTATAACGTTCATCATCTGGGTGTACGACGACAACGCCACATGCACATATGAGTTCAGGGCGGGTTGTAGAAATGACAATTTCAGTTCCATCATCGCAAACCCAGTTAACATCTACAAGTCGTGTTTTTCTTGATTGACGTTCGACTTCAGCATCGGCAATCGTGGTCCCTTCTACTGGGTCATAGATATTGGGTCGCAGGTCTTCAATGATTGCCCCATTTTTGAAAAGTTCAATAAAAATCGATTGAGTAACGGTTCTGTAAGCAGGTGAGTCGGTGAGGTATTCACGGTCGTAATCACACGAAAGACCAACTCGACGAGCCGTCTTCCTCATCGCTTGGGTAAAGGTTTCAATCGTCTCTTCACAGAGTTTCAAAAATTCTGCCCTTTCATACGTTTTCATCTTGCGTTTCGTGTTCTTTTCAACAGTGAACTCGATGTTGATCCCGTTTCTGTCAACACCCCAGGGAAAGTATACTTCTTTACCCAGTAAACGTTGAGATCGAGCGATGACATCAATCATCGAATATTGAGCTACTGCACCGATGTGCCAAGTGCCTGATGGATATGGCGGCGGCGTGTCAATGACAAAGATTTCTTTTCCACTTTTTGGATTGAATGAATACCGTTTTGAATAGGCTTCGGCATCTTCCGAATGGGCTTCTTGTATGCGCTTCTCAAGGTCGATTGACCAACGTTTATCGTTTAATACAGGGGCTGGCATGTGCCTCACCTGGCCCCGCACACATGAACGATGCGGGTCCAAACAGCGCTGTAATGACTTACCTTTGAAACCAACGCATGAACATCGCCGACATCGCCGTTGTTTGAAATGCATCAAATTTGTGTCAAACTATCGGTAGGCATTTGAAGCACCACCAACTACAACTCACTGGGGGCGAGTTGCTTGGTCGATGAGAGTCAAGAAAAACCTTCCAAAATTACTCTTGAAAGTCGCTTTTCAAGGTTGAAGCGAGATGGGTCATCTCGACTGCAATCTGGAGCAATCGACATCTCTGCAAGGGTCAAAGATTTTGATTCGAAACGGGCTATTGATGCGGTTTTGGATGCCCCTACACGTCTGAAGCGTGAGTGGCAAAAATCCGGAGCAATTGGGGCGATTACCCGATTCCCACTGGCTACAGTTATTGTGTTCCTCGTCATGACGTTATTCTTCGTGAGTCATTCAGGTTTCTTTGACCTTTATTTTACGCAGTTTGATGATGATCCGAATGAAACCGATTTGAATGTTAACGGCGACCTTGAAGTTTATTTGCCTGATGGCAGTGAAGTTGGACGTTTGTTGAATTTGGTTGAAGAAGATTGGTCGACCAATGTCATGGTTATTTACATACAACTTGAGGGTGGAAACTTCGCACAAAATAATATCACGGATGTCAGGATTCTCCAAGAGATTAGTTATGTTGAAAACCTTCTCAACCCTTGTATTTCGACATTTGTGTGTCAAAATCCAAACAACGCTTCTGAAACGCTCAATGACGATGTCATCTATCTACTTTCAATTTCGACAGTTCTCAAAGAAGTGAACTCCAGTGCGCCCCGAATACGTGAAGCATTCATCACTGAACTGGGTCAATTGGGTTGCGGATTAGGTCAAGACGATTGTCAATCGGCTCAGGCTGCAAGTTCCTTGAATGACTTGTTTGCACTCACAGATGATCAGCTTGGAGGTGGTTATGAAATTCCTTCACAGAACACGACAGACCTCATTATCAATGAAATGTATGAAGATGATGGCTCACCTTCTCCCGGTTTGGATAAGTTGGCGAGGGATATCTCATGCGGCTTTGCTGATTGCGTTTTTGAAGGTGAAAAAGAAGTCCCTGACGGGACGCTCGATAGAGCAGTCATGGCTATTGCAGTTAACGATGATGTTGCGGCAAAAGAAATCATTCGTGATACGAATGAAATTCTTGATGGAATGAAAAACATGGAGCGACCGTGTCTCTATCTGCAAAATGGTGACCCAGATGTCGACGCTGGAATGTGCATATGGGGTGAAGTGAATGACCTTACTACAGAACAACTTGAACGAGGTGTGAAAGCTTTCGGACTCAACATGACGCTGACTGGCCCGGTTCCTATTACAAATGCGGTTACTGAACGAACTTTTGACATGTTTTGGGACATTTTCCCACTTGCTATCGTCCTCGTTGCAGTTGGTTTGTTTATTTTCCACTGCGATGTTTTACAGACGGGTCTAACTGGTATTCGTCCTTTACAGGGTTTGAAAGTCGTCATCATTTCGGGTCTACCAACGCTTTGTGCAGTCTTTTGGACATTGGGAATTATCGGCTGGCTCAACTATGAAGTCACGATGACTGTCATTATTGTCGGGCCAATTTTATTGGCACTCGGCGTATCCTATGGATTACACATTACCAATCGGTATGCGGAGGAAGGAGGTACGAAAAAGGAGAAAATTAGAGGCGCCCTTTCTTCGACAGGAAAGGCGGTATTTTTGTCTGCTGTTACTACTGTTATCGGTTTCGTTTCGCTTGTATTCACTCCAATGACGCCAATTCAAACCGTCGGAATAGCCCTATCTGGTGGAATTGTTGTCGTTTACATTCTCACGATGTTCATGGTTCCTAACCTAACGCTGCTCTTGGACTTGAGGAAACCAAAACATCCTCCTTTGAAGGCTTTCGTTAAAATTGTTGATGTTCCTATGAAATACAATCGTGGTGTGATCGGCTTTTTCGCAATTCTCATTCTCGTTTCTGCTACGTATGGCCAAGCAAATGTCAAAGAGAACATCGACATGTTGGAGATGGCACCCTTCGATGAGCCTTCAGTCGAGGGTATGAAGGTGTATAGTAACGATTTCAATTCTGGGCAGCTTGGTATGGTTTTGGTTCAAGCAAACCTCACTGGAGATACATCAATCGAAGTTTCACAGCAAGATCCTGCTGAAAATTTACGGCAAATCGATACCTTGGAATCTTTGCTCAACGATGTTCCAGATACCTCTGCTGTGTCGATTGTTTTCTTGATGAAATCCTCCGGTATAGCCCCGACTATCGATTGTCCTGGGTGCAGTGAGTTTGTCCAAGGCTTGCCACTCCTCCCTCAAGATATCAAGGATACTGCATCCGTTCTACTGGACAGTTCGGTATCCGGAGGTGCATCCTTTTGGGATTTGCTCACATCGCCAGACGCATATGGCTTGCCGGCTTCAAGGCAATCCGAAGTTTTTCTTTTGAATGTCTTTTACTCATCGATTACTGATGAAACACGTGGGATTTTCATCAGTGAAAATTACGACCGAAGTTTGATTTTGGTCGACATGCCTTATCTGCCTGTTGCAGACACCAGCTCCAGTGTCGTCACCATCGATCAACTTACAGCCACTTTCAGTGGAACCGAACCGGGAGATTACGCGACAAAACTAACCGGTGTAGCACCCACGACTATCGAGGTGAACGAGTTGATTGTTGGTTCACAATGGACCTCGCTGGGCTTTGCAGTCGTCCTCACTCTGATTACTCTGGCTATCGTTTTCAAAGACATCAAGTATTCACTTTTGACGACTTCGCCGGTCATAGCAACTGTTGCCTTGCAGTGGCTTGTCATGTGGAGGATGGATGTCGACCTTTCATTAGTGACCGTCATGATTGGCTCAATTTTGGTGGGAGTCGGTGTAGACTTTTCTATCCACATATCCAACCGTATACGCGAATTGGGTGGAGGCCTTGATGCGATACGTACAGCAGCAATTGGAACGGGTATGTCGTTATTCGAGGCTGCGGTTGTTACCAGTTTGGGAATGTTCACGGCTTATCAAATACCAATCGTTGCTATATCTCCATTTATCACAGTAATTTTGATTTTACTTTGGGTTGCTGCAGCGAGTGCACTCATACTTTTACCCGCAATTTTCGTTACGATGGAAAAGGCTGGCTTAGGAGCAGTTGGTGGACGCTCAGCAATGGCACGACGTCTTGGTCTTGGAGAGAAAAAGAAACTTGACGTTGATGTCTTAGATGCGGCTTTGCTCGATGATGTTGTCGATGCATGGTGAGCCAACAATACAAAGAAGCCCCTCGCAGTGGGGGGTTCATGGTCAACTATTGGTTGATGAAATCTGAGCCCCATGTTTATCCATATTCCCAACTTGTAGATGATGGTTCAACTCATTGGGATGGTGTTCGTAATTATCAGGCTCGAAACATGATGCGAGATGATATGAAAATCGGTGATTTGGTTTTGTTCTACCATTCCAATTTCAAGCCCCCTCATGTTGTGGGTATAGCACGTGTTTGCAAAGAGGGATACCCAGACCATACTGCGCAAGATTCAAAATCGAAATATTTTGACCCGAAGGCAACACCCGAAAATCCACGATGGATGATGGTTGATATTGAGCCAGTCAAAGCACTGAACAGTATTGTCCCTTTAGAAGATGTTCGAAATAACCCTGCTTGTGAAGAAATGCTCTTGGTGCGTAAAGGTCAACGGCTTTCTATTCAGCCTGTTGAAGAACACCATTTTGAGATTGTGTTAGCAATGGGTGGCCTATCACGCAGTGAACTTTGATCGTAATCGTTTGATAATTTTTAGAGAGTGTATAAATGTCAAAAGAACAGATTCCAGTCGCAGCACGAGCTTCCCAGATTGAGTATGCTATTCGTGATGTTGTCGTACCTGCTACAGCGCTTGAGCAGCAAGGACATACTATCCTCAAACTCAATATCGGCGACCCGATTGCTTACCCTGGATTGCCTACACCATCGCACATGGTTGAAGCCTATGTCAAGGCTTTACAGGACGGCCGTAATGGATATTCGCCATCCTACGGACTTCCAGAACTGCGAGATGCCATTGCAAGGGACGAGCGTCGAAAAGGGTGGAATGCACAAAGTTCAGACATTTATGTCTGTCATGGTGTTACAGAAGCATTGCAGATTCTTTTTGCATCGGTTTTAACAGAAGGGGACAAGGTCTTGGCACCTGGCCCCCATTATCCTCCTTACATGGCTTACCCGCAAATGTATGGTGCTCAGACAATTGAATACAAATTAAAGCCGAACGATGGCTGGAAACTCGACCTTGACGACATCGAATCGAAAATGGACTCATCTGTGCGACTTCTTGTTTTGATAAATCCCAATAATCCATGCGGAAGCGTGGCAGATGAAGAGGAAATTCTCAAACTTCTCGGTATCGCTCGTCGCTGGCCAAATTGCATGATTATTGCTGATGAAATCTATGATGGTCTTGACTTTACCGGGTTGCAAAAAAGTGTTGCGAGCCTCTCAAATGAGGTTCCGGTATTCACCTTGAACGGTGTCTCAAAGGTCTACTATGCCCCAGGTTGGCGTATTGGGTATTTGGCGATTCATGACCCTCAACTTCGGTTATTGGATATTCGAGATGGTATCGAACGCATGTTGCGCTCACGTTTGTGCGCTTCAACTCCTGCTCAACTTGGATATCTTGCAGGCCTTGAATCCGACCGCTCGTGGATGAATGGATATTCGGACAAGGTTATGGCTCAGCGAGATGTTTGTCTCAAGAGGATTTCTGAAATCCAGGGTCTTGAAGTTCAGTCATCAGGAGGCGCATTCTACATGTTTGTTCGCTTAACAGACCCCAAATGGGCGAATGATGACAAACAATTTGTACTGGATTTGTTGCACGAAGAGCATGTTTTAGTTGTTCATGGCAGTGGCTTTTCTTCTGATTTGGGCAAAGGCCATTTTCGTATTGTCTATCTTCCAAGCGTCAATGTACTCAATGAAGCATTTGACAGAATTGAATCTTTTTTACTTCGACATAGAGTCGATTAAGTGTTTTTTCGGCGATGCCTTGATGACTTAGTGTAACACCGACAAGAACATGGGCAAGACGGGTCTAAGATTCCGTGTCTTGATTTGGTCGTCGCTGATAGCCTTTTTTTTGGTCCAACCTGCATCAGCAAACCAAATAGCAGAAGTGGACCAATTCACTTTTGACTATTTGTTACCAATATTGATTGCTTTTGCAATAGCAATTCCAGTTTGGAAAATTTTTATCCCGAATCAGCTCGCAAACCTGCAAGTCGCTTTTGAAATCGATGATGACCTCTATGAGGTCCACAAGATTACTGGAAATGTTGCAGATGCTCGCACGCTCCTCAAACAGGGCACAGTCGGATATGGTATCGGTCTTTACATGATGGGAATGACTGGAATTCTTATTCTCATTATGGAATTACTATTCAATCCCGATGTTTACTTCGAAGCAAGCCTTCTTGTCGCAGGTTTATTCATTGCGATTCCAGTACTTATTTCTCCATGGGAGACACTCAATGCTCAACTTCTCGGAATGGGTAATGATAAGTTGAAGCGTAACAGGATAACTGGATTCATTCGGAGGATCATCACGATTTCCCTACTTGTTGGAGCCACTATTGCTACCCTGCTTTACGGAATTCAAACCAGTCCTCAAAACACACTTTCACCAATTTGGCTTGCAGCAGGAATGCTTACTTTCATGTCACCCACAATAATGGCTTATGGCCGAATCATGGGTGCTTCTTGGAACATGCTCATCATTAACAAGTGGAGGACTTCAAACGGCAAAGCAAACCCAATTGACCCCGACAAACCCCGTTTCTTTAACCGGTTGTTTTCACTTGTCTTAGTTCTGTTTCTAATCACCATGCCCATCACTGCCTTGAACGGTA
>CALCOP010000036.1 GCA_937897365.1 uncultured euryarchaeote | reverse complement strand
GCGATGGAATCATTGATTCGCTCGACTATTGTCTAAACGGTAGTTCGAATTGGATTTCGAATGCAACTACGGACTATGATTCTGATGGTTGTGAAGATGCTTCAGAAGATATCGATGACGATAACGATGGCGTAACTGATGCATTTGACTCTTGCCCGCTTGGAAACCTTGGATGGATTTCCACTTCAGCTACGGATTACGACGGTGATGGATGTCAGGACTCTACAGAGGACGACGATGATGATAATGATGGTATTTCTGATGTTTGGGAAAGTGTGAATGGATTGAATCCACTAAATGCTTCAGATGCAAGTGATGATTTCGATGCTGATGGATGGACGAATTCTCAAGAATATCTCAATGGAACCGATCCGATGAATGCAGATACGGATGGGGATGGAATTATCGATAGTTTTGATGCTTATCCGAACGATTCAAGCAATGGAAATAATGCCAATCAAGGTAACAACACCAACAACAACACCGATGATAATTCCAACCAAGGAAACAATACAGATGACAACACTGGCAACAATACCGACAATAATACGAATCAAGGTAACAATACCGACAATAACACTGACGATAACACGAACCAAGGTGATAACTCGAACAACCAGACTGTAAACAACGATGACGTACTTCAAATCGGAGACTGCACATTTTCTGAAGTGAACTTCAACAGTGCGGCACATGTTATATTCTATCTCTCATGGACCGATTCAAGTGATGTTGAGCATTGTGGAACGATACAATTTGAATTGTATTCAACCGAAGCACCAATTCATACGCAAAACTTCCAGGACCACGTGGGTGCTGGAAATTATGATGGCGTCATTTTCCATCGAGTTATCGATAATTTCATGATTCAAGGTGGAGACATCCAATATGGAAATGGTATGGGCGGCTATGCCTATTCATGGCAAGGCTATTGTAACGGTCAACAGATTGAACAGGCGAATTGTCAATTGAATGATTACTCAATACCAGACGAATTTGATACTTCTCTGGTCCACAATAAAGGCGCTCTCTCTATGGCGCATTCTGGTGCAAACACCGGTGGATCTCAGTTCTTTATCATGGATAGAGACGACGCTACATGGCTGAACGGCGTTCATTCTGTTTTCGGTCAGGCAATCGCTGGAACAATCGATGGTGTAGAAGTCACAGGTATTGATGTCGTTGATGCAATCAGTCAAGTGGGCGTTGAAGGTCCATCCGGAAGCACGCCAATTCATGAAGTAACCATTCTCAGCGCTGAGAATATTGGAAATCCTCAAACCATCGAGAATCCATCTCTTCCTGATGATGATGATAGTGATGATGAATCAATTCCATCGATTGGAATGATTGGAACTGCTGTCGCAATCAGTGCTGGATTCTTCGTAGCTATTCGACGAGAAGATGAAGAATAGGCTCATGTAGCGACTGCTGCTTCATCACCTCATGGAGATTGGTGAACAGCTGGCTGAAGCGGCGCTCCGCCTCTCCGCAATTTGCGATGCAGCAATACCAAAAATCGAGAAAAAAACGATCGTTGCGCATGCAACCAATCCATTGAACTATGCGTGGCCACACCACGAGCAATACTTGCATAAGTGGGGTAATCGATGTGGCCATACGCTCCTTTTGGGGATGAATCCTGGTCCATGGGGCATGGCGCAAACGGGTGTTCCATTTGGAGCAACAGAGGTTGCTCAATCGTTCTTAAAAATCGAAGCACGAGAACTTCAAACTCCGCCAAATGCTCATCCAAAGCGGCCAATTGAGGGCATGGCATTGGAACGTCAAGAGATTTCTGGAACTCGACTTTGGAATCTTATGGAGGCACATTTTGGAACGGTCGAAAATACATTTGACAACATCTTTGTCGTCAATCACTGCCCTCTGCTTTTACTTGGCGAGACTGGGAAGAACATCACACCTAACAATCTTCCAGCAGCAATCATGACACCACTGCTCAAGGCCTGTGATGAACATCTTCTGGACGTGATTGACATCATGGGTATTACCAGAGTGATCGGTGTAGGTAAGTATGCAGAGCAACGTGCTCGGCTGGCGTTAAATGCTGGGAAGTCTGGTTCAGGAACATCAAGGAACGGCCGGAGTGTGGAAATTGATACATGTTGGCATCCGAGTCCCGCCAGTCCATTAGCGAATCGAAATGAGGGTGCTGATTGGCGGAAAAATGTGATTTCCTGCCTAAAAGGTTAATTTTCGCCATTAAAAAACCGGCGAACCCTTCAAGTGCTTTATGCTACACTTGATGCACATGGCAGAACTGCAAATGGCTTGGGATAGACAACCGGACGACCGACAATGGGTGAAACCCGAAGGCGATGACCCTCGCACTCTTTATCAAATGTTGATGACGAGTGTAGGGCGTTTTGGTGATCAGAATTGTTTCGGATATATTCCTGCAAAAGGTGCTGCTCGAGTTCACCTCACATACAACGAATTTGGAGAACTTGCAACCGCTGTTGGACAACAATTAGCAGATGTCGGCGTCACAGCTGGTGACCGAGTCGCCTTGATTCTTGACAACAGTGTTGAATGGGCTGCTCTTTCCTATGGTGCAAATGGAATCGGTGCTGCCTACACCGCTATGTATACGCATCAACACGGTGATGAATGGGCTTACATTCTTAACGATTCAACACCATCTATCCTCGCTGTTGCGAACACGGGTGTTCTTGACAAACTCGTTAAGCATCTTCCTGCAGATGCAGCCGCTTGGCCTCGCTGTGGAATTATTCTTCTCGGTGATGATCCGGCGAATGAAATACCTCCAGAAGGTGTCGCTGTTCACGCATGGGCTGACTTTGTAGCCGCAGGTCGGGCAAGTGAGAATACCTTTGAAATTACAGATGACCCGTTTGCATTGAACACGCTCATCTACACTTCAGGAACAACTGGTAATCCGAAAGGTGTCATGCTAACCAACTGGAATACACTCTCCAACATCTTGTGTGTTCAATCCGCATTCAAGGTCTATGTCGGTGATAAAAACGCTGCGTTCCTTCCATGGGCTCACTCGTTTGGAAGCACCTTTGACTTGCATTGGATGATCCGATGTGGTGTTCACATCAACCTCATTTCAGATCTTACACGCATTGCTGATGAATGTATTGAGATTAAACCTGCATTGCTTTTG
>CALCOP010000035.1 GCA_937897365.1 uncultured euryarchaeote | reverse complement strand
GCACGAATAATTGGTATGCTTCTCCAGCAGTCATAGCAGCAGGAGCACCACCGTTGCCGCCTCCGGCGACGAATGCTTGCTGAATGAGAATCTTCCCCGCCATGTTATCAGCGGTGTCATCACCAGTTGTTTGGGCATTTTGTTGCAATTTTTCAGCAGTCTGAATAATCACAGCAGCAGCAACCGCAGCAACCAAAATGAGTGCAATGAAAACAATCATTGCACCGATACCGATTGCAGCAATCTTGTCGTTTTGAATATCGTTACGAGTGTTTGGCTTCATATGACTTTCGCCCCCGCTGTAACATCTGCACCGTAATTCAAAACTTCGTAAGTGAAGCCACCTGCACCGGATTGAATAGCAAGTGTGTGGTCTTGGTTAGCTGTTGGAGCACATCGAGTCAAATCGCCCCCTCCTCCTCCAGCAGCCGTTAGAGTGACATCGTATGTGGCGCCAGGGTTGAGTGGGTTCACTGCAGTTTGGTCGCCAACAACAGTAGCAGCAGCAAAGTTACCGTAATCAGCACCGTTGGCACAAACAATTGCCCAGTCAACATTCGCTGGGTTAATTGGGTCCGAGCCAGGGGCTAATTCAAAGGTAATGTACAATGCGCCGGTTCCTGGAACAATGACGTTCTTTATTACCACCTTCGATGATAACAAAGAGGTCGTTTCCTCACCCGTTGTTTGTGCATTCTGTTGCAGCTTTTCTGCGGTTTGAATAATAACCGCTGCTGCAACCGCTGCTACGAGGATAAGAGCAATGAAAACAATCATTGCACCAATACCTATAGCAGCGATATTATCGCTTTTTTCGTTCTTATTTTCTTTCATATTTTCACCATTTTTTTTTAGTAATCCCCCAATTTTTGGGTGGAATGTGATTGAGTTAGGAAATACCTCCTGAACTCATAGCAATGCGAAGCGGAATTCGAATGATTGCCACTTCATCGGGTGCAAGACGCTCCACGAATGGAATCGAATCGGAGGTATAACCTGGCGGGAACCAAGGAGAAAGAAGAATATCAGAAAGTGGTTCCATCGACCTATTTTGAGCACGAATGGTGACAAACACTTCACCTGTTCGAATCTCATAACCTGTTGTAACCGCAAGTTTTCGAGAAAGTGGAATTTCGTCAGCACCGTATCTTCGGTTTGCAGAAACATTGAATCGAACAGGGAGATTTCCTCCTGGGGCAATTGTTGGAAGGTCGATACACGAAGGAGTCGATATCCATCCTTCTGGGACCGGAGGAGAGAGGCGCATGGGCGGCATTGCTACAGGTCCGTCGTTAATGATACGAACAACGAGCACTCCTTCATCACCTCCAGCAGGCCATCGAGTTTCAAGCCCCATCCAAAAATGGCGGAATAAGAACGGGTTAAGTGTTGAAGTATTACCTCCAATGAGGTCATCGACCAAAAATTCTACTTCTCCAGCAGCACCACCGACATCTCCAATCTCAGCAGCACCTGTTGCGCTGCGTAGTCGCAAGAGGATTGTTTCAATATCTCGCTCACTGATCTTCTTTTGGCTCAGAAGCCTGTGGAGCATGGCGATGTTTCTGCGCAAATAAAGAACATCCTCCTCTAAGTCGACAAGCGAATTCTCAGCCTTTGTGACACTGGAAAGTGCTTTACCGAGTTTGTGAGTTTGGAGATAGTTTTTTGCAACCTCAATTTCGAGCTCTGTACCTGCAAGAGAATTCGAGTCGTCTTGAGAAATACCCAACACCATCGATTCAAGTTCTCGTGAGATTGGAGATGCGGGCGCAATATCCTGTGGCGGAGATTCAGTAGCAGAACGGTCTTCAACAACTTGTTCTGGAGAGTTTTCTGATTCAGTAGTCTGCGAGGATGAAACCGTATCTTCAACTGTCGCATTTGGAGGAGGAGAACTCGGTTGCGAGGTTTGTTCATCCTCAAACTGAGGCATTTCATCAAGCGTCTTGACCTCAGAGGATGGATCTATGAATTCGTCATCAGACATCTTCATTCACCTCCTCAGGAGCAAGCCCGGGTTCAGGAGTCGAGGTTTGAGAGGGCTCAACGACACCAAAGATATCATCAAGATTCAGTTTTTCATTTGCAAGTTCATTAAACAAGCGCGCAGGGTCGCTCAAATCCCTCTCGATTCGAATGGCTTTGACTTCGATATCAGTGAGACGACCATAGAGAGTACCGTACATTGAGTTGGCACGCCCGATGAGGTACCACACACCAATCATCACCACTGCGATATAGGCGGTGAGGCTTACAACATTGGTACGGTCTTCGGTAAGCATTGGAGGGATTCCAAGGACGACAGATAACATTCCCAAAACTGGGACCGCCAAAATAATTGTTAGTTGCTTTCGGGCCTTTGCGAGTTCTTCAAAGTGGTCAGCGTACAATGTGGAGATACCTCTGCGAGCACGTTGGTAATCTTCATGCAACAATCGGAATTCATCTGTGCTCTTCCAACTCATACGCCAAACCCAAAGCGCTGCAAGAGCGAGGACGACGAAGCCCCACCAAACGAATTGGAAGAGATGGAATGCAAATCCAAAGCCAAGCACACCCGAATAGATTCCGAGCAATCTGAAATTGTCGTTTTGCCCCGTCAGTCTAAACAGGATAATAGATACCAACAGACAAGTTACTGAGGCTACGAAACTGTTGGAAACACCCGGAGACCAAGAAATGACGTCTTCTTTGAGCGTCATTTGGTCGTTTTTGACAACGTTATCCTCCATGAAGCTCGCATTGATTGTAGCAACGCAACTGGCTTCAGAACGTTGATTCCACCAATCAATCGAGTCAGCAGTCACCGTCCAACTGAATGACTTCTCATCGGTAGCAAAAAAGAATGGAATCATCGAATAATTCAATCCACTTGCCACAGTGCGATTGAGCATAGGAGGTCGTTCGCTTGGTAAATCCGAAACAGTCAATCCATCACACACAAGATCGACAACGACATCCAAGGCTACGGCTGAACCAACATTCTGCACAACTACGGTAATTGTACCCTTGGTTCCTTCCTTGAAACCATCCTTTCCAGAACTCATGCTTTTAATCATCGGGTCAGCAAAGACAGCGAGTTTCAAGGTAAATGTCTCTTCATCATACACA
>CALCOP010000034.1 GCA_937897365.1 uncultured euryarchaeote | reverse complement strand
GGGTACACTTTGACTAAGCTCTTGCGTAGAATCGTTTAACGGTGAATCAACCACTTCTGCTGCTGGACTGGTAGGTGCCTCCTTCTCCGGTTGGTTTTGTAATCCCAAAGCACTCATGTAATAATCGGCCTGAGCTTCTTGTGGGTCAACTTCAGTTTCAACTGGTTGAATGGATACAGGTTGTGAGACAGGGGCAATAACAGGTTCTGATTCCTGTGATGCAACAGGTTGGAGCACTGGCAACTTTTCAGGTCGATGAATCTGTTCCTCTTTTGCAACATTTTCAACTTCCTGTGTCTTGACACCACTCAGTTTGTCTGCTTTCCGATGGCATTTTTCTGCCGTTATCAAATCGCCAGCAGATTCGAGTGAACGAGCGAGTCCACGCCAGATGTGATGGTTTTTATCATCGAGTTTAATCATAGATTTCCACACAGTAACAGCCTGCACATCATTTTTTGCTGCGGTGTAAGCACGTGCATGCAGTTCTGTTTCGCCAGGCCCTAAATATTCCAGTGCTTCATAGGCAAGGTGAGGACCTTCAGGTAATGTCGGTGGCAAACCTTGAACGGATTCAAGGACATTTGCTTCTCCTTCAGCGAGTTCGATTAAGATACGGATAAAATCTTGTTTTACAGGATTTTCGGGTTCAATCTGTAAGAGTATTCGAGTCGAATGAAGATAGTTCTCTATATCTCCAGTTTGGTTACAAAGTTGGCTACATTTCATCGCAGCCTTAAGGTATCCAGTTTGGACATTCATAGCCTTTACATAACAATCAATGGCCTTGTCGTATTCGCCTTTTCGCTGGTATATCGAGCCAAGGTTAAACCACCCCGTCCCTTGATTTGGATCGAGAGATTGAGAGTGTTCAAGTGCAGAGATTGCATGGTCATCGAGTTCCAAACGCGCCATCGCACCTCCAGCAATTCTCCATGCACTCGCATGTTCAGCACCTCTTGTTTTCAAATGCGGGCTGAGTAATTCTAAAGCAGATTTCGCATCTCCTGAACGGATCAACTGTGTTGCCTGTTCGACCAGAACATCGAGGTCTATGACCTCATCTGCCGGCTTTTCAACAAGAGGGGGTGCTTGCTCAGCGATGGGTTCAGGGGCTTGCTCGATAACACTTTGAATTTCTTTCGTCGCAGCAACAACTTTGGCTGCAGATTTGAGTTCACTGTATTCGAGATTTTGGTTTTCATCAATATCATGATGTGTCGCTTCTGCAAGTACAGCTTGCTTGTCAGTAACACCAACTTCCTTCATCACATCAGATACCTGCTTGTCATCATACGTTTGAGAGGGGACTTGAACTGGCATTGACTCAATGGTAACTTGTTCACCACTTTCTGCACAACGATTCTTGACATCGAGTAGGAGAGGGTGGCCTGGGAAAAATTCGAGCGCACGAACAGCCATTTTGTAAGCAGCAGCATCGTCACCAATTCTCTCGAGCAAAGTAGCAATGTTTGCTGTTGCTGGAGCGTTGTTCGGGTTGATATCTAAGCAGATTTGGAATGCTTGCCGGGCGCCTCGTGCATCTTGCTCAGCTTCAAGTAAAACACCTCGATTAAACCAGGCCATATCGCATGATGGGTCGAGTGCTATTGCCTTGTTGAAAGCGGTTAGTGCGCCTTTTGAATCATTTTTCCGAGAACATTCTTCACCGAGTTGGAGAAGATATTCGATAGAATTTTCTTTCTCTTGCTCTCTCAATTTTTCGTTGATTTTCGCAACCCATTCTTGGGCGGCATCTTGCAATTCTTCTTCTTTCAAGTAATTGTTACCATCGGCGTCCTTCGAGTGTGCAAAAGCGAGGAATGCATCTCTATCATCAATCGAATATTGACTGATAATTCTTTCCAACACGTTTTCCGAGTATCCCATTTGTTTGACATCAACATGTTCAACCATATCCCCTAATCCTGCTGAACGGAGTGCTGCGGCCATGGATTCGGCAACTGCATCAGATACAGCATTTGAATCAGTGGGGTTTTGAGGTTCGTCATCCATTGCGCTCACAGTGTCACCAATTCTAAGCGGTGATGCGACTGGCATAAGCATTGCTTCTCGATGTTCTACTGATTTTCTGCACTATATTCAAATGCCGCCTTCCAAAGTAGGAACCATGACTCAGTCACCAGTACGCATTCTTGGACTTTCAGGAGAGTACCGCTCAACATCGAAGAGCGGAATGCTGGTCAATCATGCACTTGATTATGCTCGTTCAAAGGGTGCAGAAATTATCTTTTGGGATTGTGCGTTGAAGCCATTACCGTTTGTTGGGGAAGATGGATGTTGGGAGAATGAGAATGTGAAAGAGTTTCAGTCTCTTGCATCTTCATGCGATGGTTTTTTGATATGTTCGCCAGAATATCATGGCACTATGTCGGGGGTAATGAAAAATACTTTTGATTGGCTTTACGACAAGCATGTAGGTGGCAAACCATTCGGTTTGATGTCCACTCTTGGCGGTATGCAAAATTCGAATACGCTTAATCACATGCGAATTATGCTGCGTTGGCTTCATGCTTGGCCTGTTCCCGAACAACTGGCGATTGGTCGAGTGAAAGATGCTTTTTCTGAAGATGGAAAATTGATCGATGCTGATGTTGAAATGAGGCTTCACTCTTTGGTTGACTCTGTTCTCGATACATGCGCTCTCTTCGCATTGAAAAGTGAGTGAGGATAATGGCAGACGACCGCCCGTACTTTGACGATGATTTTGGTGGGCGATATATCCTTGTCGAGCCGGGAACCTTTGTGATGGGTGATGCGAACGGCACACGCAATGAACAACCTCCGCATGAAGTCCATGTTACTGAACCCTTTTTTTGTGGGGAACGGCCAGTGACTCAGGCTCATTGGCAAGCAATCATGCAGAATAACCCATCAGCATTTACAGACGGTTGGGCAGCGGGTCTTCGTCCCGTAGAACAAGTTTCGTGGAATGATGTTCAAGATTTCATCGATATTCTCAATCAACAGGATGCAGATGTAGAGAGATTAGGCGTGAAAGGAATTTGGCGTCTACCAAGCGAGGCAGAGTGGGAATATATGGCACGAGCCGGGACCTCTACTCGCTGGGCTTTTGGCAATCGAGATGGTGAATTAAACGATCATGGTTGGCACGCAGGTAATTCGGGCGCAAGTACGAGAGAAGTAGGTCAGAAAAAACCGAACCCTTGGGGATTTTTAGACCTGCATGGACAGGTTTCAGAATGGTGTCAAGATTCATTCGTCATGGATTACAGTTCACACAACAGTACTCAACAACCGGTTTTCGTCCCCGATATACAGAAAAAGGTCCACCGTGGTGGCTCTTGGTTTACTGAATCAGATTCAACTCGCTGTGCTTCACGTGGTTCAGCAGAAGTGAACCTCCAAAGCGACGGCATTGGATTTCGATTGGTTTGGCAACCACTTTAAGATACGTTAGTTAGCGAGATTTATGGCAATCATCTATCACAATCCGCGATGTTCAAAATCTCGTCAAGCAGTTGCACTTTGTGAATCGTCTTCGTTGGATGTTGATGTCCATCTTTATCTGAAATCACCGCTTGACTACGAAACCATCCATTCGCTTTTATCGCGTCTTGATGGTGATATTCACAATGCAATACGATGGAAGGACAAAGCATTCAAGGAACTTGATTCTGCTGATATCGATCCAACAAGTATTGAGTCAATTGCACGCTTTCTTTCAGAACACGGCCATCTCATGGAACGTCCGTGGTTAGATGATGGAACAGTTACTCGGATTGGACGTCCAGTTGAGCTTCTTTGTGAGTTACTTGAATGACATGCCGCTCAGCTTCGCTTCGAGGCTCAACATCATACGGAATATTTCCATTGTCTTGCCGTAGTGACTGGTTGGATGGTGTTATTCCTGGACCAATGTTCCATTTCCCAGCAAAAGGCTCATGTAAAACAGTCATGAGATTGCGTGATTTTAGAGCGTCAATTCCACTTGCAGTTCGATCGACTGCAGGTGCAATGTCTTCTTTGAACACTTCATTCATGTGTTCGCATATGGCTTGAAAGCTTCGTGAACCATCGCATAATTCCCAAAGCATACTGTTCATTTCATCAAGTGGCCGCCGGACTTCCCGAGGTGCGCGTAATACTTTCGCAAGAATTTTTTCAAACCTTGTAAATCGTTTTTCAATCCTCAATACTATTTTTTTACCGGAAACACCTTCTGCAATACAGTGCGGCCCTACAGAGCCAACCCTACCCCACCAAACTGGCAAACGGCAAGGAAAGAATCCCGAATACTGGTGGTCATCGGCGTCTGCTAAATTCATAATTACACCTAAAACTCAGTGAAGGTCCAAACCACCATGACGCTCATTGCAGCAACACCCGTAAATGCTACAAGACGAGTTGCTTCAACGCGTTCAGTAAAGTTTCGAAGGAACCAAGTTCCTACACCACATACTGCAATGACAAGCCACAAAAGATACCAGACAGGAGGGTAAGTGGCAGATTCCATGAAATCTCCTCATTAAGTTGGCATGTTATTGTTTCCGGTCAAGATATTGCTGACCATAGTATTGCCACTGTTCCATCGTCCATCCGGCTGGTAAGCCCTCTGCCGGAACTTGCGGACCTAAATTCTCTTGTTCATTGATGCTAACTTGGTGGACAGAAGCCTTCGCTTTTTCATGAGATATTGGTGGACCATTCAGCGAAACTGGAGGTCCATTTGAATTGATACTGGGCTGGATTTCCATGATGAATTCTTCTTCATATTCTTCTTTCGGTGTTTTTTTCATTAAAATAAGCGCCAGAATCACGGCAATGAATAAGACCGAAGCAATTGATGTTGCAATCATCTCCACATTCAACTTCATTCCGTCAGAATCTCGATTGTTAAAAGTAAACGTCTGGCTGCCAGACCAAATCATCTCGCCGTCAATGGACTCAACGGTTACAGTTACGGTGCCTTCGTTGTCTCCACCAAGACGATGCAATTCACATTTCATATCCGTATATTCTGCAGTGATGTGACCAGCCTGATGCTGTAGGTTTTGTCCGTTTGCATCAACCAATACACCTCGACAAACG